>JAYRLF010000001.1:30120-61200 GCA_041905385.1 Allosphingosinicella sp. | reverse complement strand
CGATAGTCGATGTTCCAGACCGCGAAGCCGCGCGCGCGGAGATCGTCGGCGATCCAGTTCATGATCCGGCGGTCGGCGATCTCGGTCTGCCAGCAGCCGCCATGGACCATCAGCACGACCGGATGCGGTCCCGGCCCGTCCGGAGTCCACAGATCGACGACCTGAAGCGCATTGCTGCCATAAGGGATGGTCGCGGTCGGCGCCGGTTGCGGCCGTTCGAGCAGGTCCGGCCAGGCCATCAGGCCGTCCGGTCCGGTCGCTCGGCCTTGTCCGCTCGTCGCCATCGCAGCGGCGGCTAGCGTCAGGCCGATCGCCAGGGCAAGCGCTTTCGTTCGCGGGAGCATGCGCTTCTCATGGCCGAACCGGCCGGGCCGCGCCACGGCCAATTCGGCCAGCTGTTCGAACATATGAAAAAGCCGCCGGACCTTTCGGTGCGGCGGCCAATGGCTTGGAAGGGGGTGGCGCGCGACCCGGGGGGATCAGGCGTGACGGGGGCGAATCAGAGGCCTTTGCCGAAGTCGCGCGCCGAGAGGTTAGCAGCCCGAACGTCCGCGCCAGGGGGCGCTGAACTGGATTCGGGCGAGCTTGCAGAAGGCGAGGTCGATGGCGGCCAGAAGATGGCGAAGCGAAGCGACGACCCCGTGGCGATGAAGCACCTGTTGCATGACATGGTCCTTAGGCTGCGGTTGCGTTGAAATTCAGCGCCGTGATCGCGAAGGCGGCGACCAAAGCGAGAAGCTGATGGGTCGAACCGTCCCATGCCGAGAAGCGGCTGAGGCCGGAGCGCATTAAGGCGGCGGCACTGTCCACCCAATCACCGAACTCTTTGTGATGGGCGACCCACATGCGACCGTCGATCTGGTCAATCATCGTCTTTCTCCCTGATTGCGGATCACCGGCAACGGCCGGAACGAGGGATCAAATGGCGAAAATGCCGCCGTTTCGCCAACGAAAGTCTCGACAATAGCCATAAGTGTGGCTTATGGATTCGCATATGCATCTCCTTCCGCCCCTCGGCGCCGTTCGCGTCTTCGAATCCGCAGCGCGTCACGAAAATTTCACACAGGCTGCGAGCGAGCTGGGAATGACCCAGGCCGCCGTCAGCTATCAAATTCGCTTGTTGGAAGAGCGGCTTGGCATCTCGCTCTTCGCGCGCGTCAAAGGCCGGGTCACGCTGACCGAGGCAGGCAAAAGGATCGCGCCGCTGGTCAGCTCGGCCTTCGACACGCTCGACGACGCGTTCGGCGGGCTGCTCGCCGACGATTCTGGCCTGCTGTCGATCAGCGCGGCGCAGACGCTGGCCACGGCCTGGCTGGCGCCGCGCCTCGGCAGCTTTCAGGTCAAGCATCCCGATCTCGCCGTTCGGCTCAGCACCGACAACAAGCTGGTCGATTTCTCGACCGGCGAGTTCCACGCCGCGATCCGGGTCGGGCGCGGCAACTGGCCCGGCCTCAAATGCCATTTCCTGTTCCGGCTGCACTTCACGCCGATCTGCACGCCGGAATTCGCGGCCCGCCACAGTTTGCAGCGGCCGGAGCAGCTGCTCGAGGTGCAGCGGCTGAGCCCCGGCGACGATTGGTGGGCCGACTGGCTCGGCCAGGCCGGGGTCAAGACCGAGGCCAGCGCCGAGCTCGGCCTGGTGCTCGACAATCAGATCATGGAGGCGAATGCCGCCTTTGCCGGCGCCGGCATCGCGATGATGTCGCCGATGTTCTGGCGCGCCGAGCTCGCCTCCGGCCGGCTGATCCAGCCCTTTCCGCAGCTCCACGTGTCGGACCGCAGCCATTGGCTGGTCTATCCGGAAGGGCGGCGCAGCCAGCCCAAGATCGCCGCCTTTCGGGACTGGATCCTCGCCCAGGCGCGCGAGGAGCGGGCGCGCGAGCCGGCCGAGATTTTCGCAGAGCCGCCGAAAGTGGATTGAGGCCCGGTCCCAAAAGTCTCGCCGGCGCGGAAGGGGCGGCCGCGCCGGCGAGTCTCGACGGGGGCAGGCGAGGAACTGCCCCCTCGAGTGTTCGATCAGCCCTCGATCGCGGGATCGACCGCCGGCGCCTTCGGCACCAGCCGGCGCCGCAGGAAGGCGATGGCGGCCCAGATCAGCAGGCCGGCGACGGCCCAGGGCAAGAGCCGGATCAGGATCACCAGCAGGACGGTGAGGCTGGTCATGAAGTCGTCGCTGGTGTCGGCGACCGCTTCGCGCAGCGTCGGCGCTTGGGCGGGTCCCGGAGCAAGGTTGCCGGAGCCGTAGCGGAAGATCATCGGCGTCGTCGCCAGCGACCGGGAATCGGTCTCGCGGCGCGCCTCGAGCGCGCTGATCTGCTGGCGCAGCGACTGCACTTCGAGCTCGAGCTGACCCTTCTCGTCCTCGCCCGAAGCCCTCAGCCGCAGCTCGGCCCGCTGCAGCCGCGCGCGAAGGTCGCTGAGGCTGCGGCCGGATTCGCGCAGCGACCCGCCGACGTCGGTGCCTTCGATCTCGCTGCCGGCCAGGCTGCCCTCGGCGTTGAGCACGGCCTGGACGCCTTCGCGCCCGAACTCGGCTGCGATCGCCGGATCGACGCTGAACGACAGGCTCGCCTCGACATCCTCTTCATTGGCGGCGCGATAGGACATGCCGGTGATCCGGCAGCGGTCGATCGTGTAGCGGGCGCAGAGCCGCTGATGCTCCTGCTGGGCCTCGGCGACGCGGGCGGCGGCGAGCCGGAAGGCGTAATTGTAGCGGAAGGCGACGTCGGGCGCGGTGTCCGGCGAGATGGCGGGGCCGGCGCCCTGGCTGACCGCGCTGCGGTCGGCCGAGAGATCCGCCGGAGCATCCTCCACGTTCGCGCTGTCATAGGCGGCGGTCGTGCCGTTGCGGGACTGGGATCGTTGATTGGTGGATTCGCTGCTGCACGCGGCAACCGAAGCGGCCAGCAGCACGATCACGGGCAGTGTCGTTCGTTTCGTCATCTCAGTCTCCTCTCCTGTTGTGTACTCAACCAATTCAGTAGACAAATCGGGCGCAGAACCTCGCGCCCCGAAGCGGGGCGACCATCGGCTATGCGATCGGGATGAAGCGGAGTCGGTCGGAAAGGCTGCCTGGCAGCGATGCGAACAGAGAAAGCGTGAGCGGCATGGCAGGCTCCTTTCCTGATTCGTCTGTTACATTATCGCATTGGTAGAGAATGGCAACAGGCTTCTGACACCGACCCAAGGTGGCACGGATCTTGGCGGCTCAGGCGGCGACTGCGCCATCGTGTCCGCCAGATTCCGGCACCGCTTCCTCTGGCCAATGCCGCCGAACGAATTTGCGGGCGGCCCACCAGATCAGGCCGATGACCAGGGCCCAGGGCAGCAAGGTCAGCAGGATGACAAGCAGGACGGTCGCACCATCGAGAAAATTCTCCAGCGCGCGGCCGAATGCCGCATTGAGCGTCGGCCGGCGTCCAGGCTCGACGACCGGCTCCGCCGTCGCATAGTTGAAGACCATCGGCGTGCTGGCGAGCCGCTCCCCCTGGTCCTCGCGCTCGGCACGGTTCGCGGCAATCGACTGGCGCAACTGCTGCGCCTGCACCTCGAAATTCGTGCGATCCCCTGCCGACAGGCTGCGATTCCGCAACTGAATCTCGATTTGCCGGAGTCGATCCTCCATTTCCGCAATGTTGCGGCCGGCCGCCAGGATCGCCGTGCCGGCATCATTGCCGCTGATCTCGCTTTCGATCAGCACGCCGTCGGCGCCGATCACGGCGGCGACTCCGTCGCGGCCGAAATTGCGGGCGATTGCCGGGTCGAGCTTGAGCGCGAGCATCGCCTCGATCGTGTCCGCGCTGACGACCCGGTAGAGCATGCCGGTGATCCGGCACCGCGAAGCGCCGAGCCGCTCGCAGGTCTGGGCGTGTCGTTCCTGCACCTCGGCGACGCGCGCCCCAGGCAGGCGGAAGGCGTAGCGGTAGTTGAAGGCAACGCCCGGGGCGGCCGTGGGCGAAACGTCCGGTCCGGCGGCGACTCGCGTGGCCGGTGCCTGAACATCATAGGCCCGCGGCTGATATTCCAAGCTCAATGGCTGCGAATCGGCCGGCTGCGATCGGTCATCGGATCGCTGACCGCAGGCGGCCAGCAGGAGCAGCGGAAGAAAGGGGATAAAACCACGCATCAGGCACGCTCCTCTCCTTCTTTTGACTGGTATGATATACTATCACATGTAAATCGCAAGCACGCTCTCGCATCGGCGAATCTCCCCTGCTAACGCACCTCAATGAGTGATGAATTCGATAGCGTCGTCGACCATCCGTTCGACGACGCCCTGTCCCAGCGCTATCTCGTCTACGCCCTGTCGACGATCACCGCGCGGTCGCTGCCCGACCTGCGCGACGGCCTGAAGCCGGTCCACCGCCGCCTCTTGTGGGCGATGCGGCTGCTGCGGCTCGATCCGGCTGCGGCCTACAAGAAATGCGCCCGCGTGGTCGGCGACGTGATCGGCAAATATCACCCGCATGGCGACCAGTCGGTCTATGACGCGATGGTCCGTCTCGCCCAGGATTTCTCGCTGCGCTACCCGCTCGTCGACGGCCAGGGCAATTTCGGCAATGTCGACGGCGATAATGCGGCGGCGATGCGCTACACCGAGGCGCGGCTGACCGCGGCCGCCGGCGAATTGATGGCCGGCCTGGATGAAGGCACGGTCGATTTCCGCCCGACCTATAATGGCGAGGAAGAGGAGCCGGAGGTCTTTCCGGGCCTGTTCCCGAACCTGCTCGCCAACGGCGCCAGCGGCATCGCGGTCGGCATGGCGACCAGCATTCCGCCCCACAATGTCGCCGAGCTGATCGACGCCGCCACCCATTTGATCGACGATCCCAAGGCCGAGGATCCGGTCCTGATGACCTATGTCAAAGGGCCCGATTTCCCGACCGGCGGCGTCATCGTCGACAATGAAGAGACGATCGCTGCGGCCTATGCGACCGGCCGCGGCGCGTTCCGCGTCCGCGCCCGGTGGGAGATCGAGAAGGGCGCCCAGGGCATGTGGTCGACGGTCGTCACCGAAGTCCCCTATCAGGTGCCCAAGGCCAAGCTGATCGAGCAGATCGCAGCGCTGATCAGCGACAAGAAGCTGCCGATCCTCGCCGACATTCTCGACGAATCGGACGAGCGGATCCGGATCGTGATCGAGCCGCGCAGCCGCACGGTCGATCCGAGCCTGTTGATGGACAGCCTGTTCCGGCTGACCGACCTCGAAGTCCGGATTCCGCTCAACCTCAACGTGCTCGACGCCGAGCGGACGCCGCGCGTGCTCAGCCTCAAATCGGTGCTGAGCCAATGGCTCGCCTTTCAGCTCGAGGTGCTGGTGCGGCGCTCCCAGCATCGGATCGCCAAGATCGACGACCGGCTCGAGCTGCTGGAAGGCTATATCGTCGCCTTCCTCAACCTCGACCGGGTGATCCAGATCATCCGCAGCGAGGACGAGCCCAAGCCGGTCCTGATCGCCGAGTTCGCGCTGACCGACCGCCAGGCGGAGGCGATCCTCAACATGCGGCTGCGCAGCTTGCGCAAGCTCGAGGAGATGCAGCTCAGGAAGGAGCGCGACACGCTGATCGCGGAGCGCGAGGAGCTGCAGAAGCTGGTCGATTCGCCGGCGCGGCAGCGGACGCGTCTGAAGAAGGACTTGGCCGCGCTTCGCGAGCGCTACGGCCCGGAGACCGAGCTCGGCCGGCGCAAGACCCTGATCGAGGAGGCCGCCCCGGCGCGCGAGATCCCGCTCGAGGCGATGATCGAGCGCGAGCCGATCACGGTGATCATGTCGAAGCGCGGCTGGATCCGCGCGATGAAGGGCCATGTCGAGCTGTCCAATCCCGAGGCGCTGAAGTTCAAGGAGGGCGACAGCTCCGCTTTTTTCTTCCACGCCCAGACCACCGACAAATTGCTGCTCGCCTCGACCGGAGGGCGCTTCTACACGCTCGCCGCCGACAAGCTTCCGGGCGGCCGTGGCTTCGGCGAACCGGTCAAACTGATGGTCGACATCGAGGGCGAGGGGAATGTCGTCGCCCTGTTCCCGGCGGCGCGGGCGGAGAAATTGCTGCTCGCCTCGTCCGACGGCCGCGGCTTCGTCACCTCCGCGGCGGCCGCGATCGCCGAGACGCGCAAGGGCAAGCAGGTGGTGAACCTGCGCCCGGGCGCGACGCTGCGCGTGGTCCATCCGATCCGCCCGGGCGACGATTATGTCGCGGTGGTCGGCGAGAACCGGAAGATGGTCGTCTATCCGATCGCCGAACTGCCCGAAATGGGACGCGGCCAGGGCGTCCAGCTGCAGCGCTACCGCGACGGCGGCCTGTCGGACGCAACCAGCTTCGTCTTCGCCGACGGCCTGTCCTGGGCGATGGGCGGCGAGAGCGGCCGCACCCGCACCGAAAGCGACATGAACCAGTGGCGGACCGCCCGCGGCGCCGCCGGGCGGATGTCGCCAATGGGCTTCCCGCGCGACAACAAATTCTAGCGCGACGATGGGCGGCCAGCCTCGACCTTATGCGGGGCAACCGGGCAACGGGGCGTTGCCATGATCAACCCGGGTCCGCTCCGTTCGATCAAGGGTGCAGCGCTGGCGGTCGCCATGCTGGCCGGCTGCTGGACAATTTTCGTTCTCAAGCTGGCTAGCGACCATCGCGCCTTCTGCGCAGGCAGCGTCACGATTGCGTCCGAAGCCGCGCTGATACGCCAGGGCGTCTGGAACCATCTCTTGTCGGAGGCTGCCGGCGATCGTGCGCTCGCTCGTCCAGGCGTGCCGCAGCCCGGCTTCGATTCGGAAGCGCCGATCAATCTGCCGCGCGTAGAAGCCTTCCTGGCAAATCGCCCGGATTGTTGCCGCGTACTGGCCTACGGACCCCAGAGCGGTCTTGGATACCTGGCTGGGCGCGTCTTCGCGCCCTCTCTCATGGTCGTTCATGTCCGTGACCCGCGCCCGGACGTGCTGCGCAGCACGTCCTACAAGGTGGACGCATGCTCATCAAATGTGAGGAATGCCCGATGACGGCAGATCGACGCACGTCTCCGGCGGAGCGAGCCGATTCCATTGATGCCGCAGATGGTTACCGCGTTTGCCGGGCTGGTTGCTCAAGGATGCGTTAACCCTATTCCTTTATCCCGCGTCTCATGCAGGCTGCTGACAGGAGCCGGCGGGGGAGAATGTCGCACGCGGAAAGCCTCGCGGACGACGACGTGCCGGCCGCCTATTCCCCCCAATTGCGGGGGATTCTCGAGCATGCCCGCCAGGGTTATCTCGACGCCCTGCCGATCGCCGCGGCGATGATCACGCTCGGCGAGGGCGAACCCTATATCGAGTGCGCCAACGATCATTTCCGCTTTCTCGCCGAGTGGGACGAGCGGCTCGGCGACCGCCATATCGCGCAGGTTCCGCTGCTTCGCGCCGGCCCGGTCGGGATCCGTCTCGCCGCCTTCATCAAGGGCAGCGAAAGCGCCCATCAGTTCGAGACCGCCGATGGCCGCAGCATCGGCGGCCGCCATTTCACCGTCCGCTTCGCCCGCCTGAAGGCGATCGACGGCCAGCCCCAGCGCTGCCTGATCACGCTCATCGATCGCACCGCCCAGGTCGAGACCGAGAAGAGCCTGCGCTCGGAGATGCTGCGCGACACGCTGACCGGCCTGCCCAATCGCTTCGCCTTCAACGAGAAGGTCGACGACGTCCTCGCCGATCCCAATTTCCGCGAAGGCGGCTATGCGGTGCTCGCCGTCGACATGACCCGGTTCAGCCGGGTCAACGAATGTATGGGTTCGCTCGCCGGCGACGAGCTGCTGATCACCTTCGCCCGCCGCCTGGTGTCGGCGCTGCGGCCGACCGACATGCTCGCGCGCACCTCAGGCGACGAGTTCGGCATATTGATGCGGCTCGAGCGCGGCCTGTCGGATGCCGTGCGCGCCGCCGAACGCATCAAGGCTGTGCTGACCCTGCCGTTCCGCCTGTCGGACCTCGAGATCCGGGTCGATTGCGCGATCGGCTGCGCGATGCTGACCAAGGGCGTCGCCAGCGCCGACGAGGTGCTGCGCAACGCCCAGTTCGCGCTGAAGCGGGCCAAGGTCAGCGGCACGACCGAAGTCTATGAGCCGATCCAGGCGCAGGCGGTGCGCCGCCGGTTCAGCATGGAGACCGAGCTGCGCGTCGCGATCGAGGCCGAGGCCTTGAGCCTCGCCTATCAGCCGCTGATCGAGCTCGAGACCGGCCGGGTCGCCGGCTTCGAGGCGCTCGCGCGCTGGGAGCATGACGGCAGCCTGATCTCGCCGACCGAGTTCATTCCGGTCGCCGAGGAATCCGGCCTCATCGTCCAGCTCGGCCGCTGGGCGCTCGAGACCGCGACCCGGACGCTCGGCGACTGGGATCGCAAGGCCGGCGCGACGCTGCCGATCAGCATGAGCGTCAATCTGTCGCCGGTCCAGATCAGCCGCGACGACGTCGCCGCCGCCGTGTCCGGCGCGCTGTCCGCCGCCGGCATCTCCGGCGATCGGCTGACGCTGGAGCTGACCGAAGGCGCGATCATTCACGATCCCGACCGCGTCGCGAAGGTGCTGAACGCCCTCAAGCGGTTCGACGTGCGAATCGCGATGGACGATTTCGGGACGGGCTTCACCTCGCTGGCTTCGCTGCAGAAGCTGCCGATCGACGTGCTCAAGATCGACCAGAGCTTCGTGACCGACATGCTCGCCGATTCCGATTCGACCGCGATCGTGCGCGCGATCCTCTCGCTTGCCCGCGCGCTCGGCATGGAGACCACCGCCGAGGGCATCGATTCCGCCGACCTGTCGGAAATGCTCGGCGAGGCCGGCTGCACCTACGGCCAGGGCTTCTTCTATTCCGAGGCGCTCCAGGCCGACGCCGCGCTCGCCTTTCTTCAGACGCGCAACGCCTGATCGACATGCCGCCGGGCCATCGCCCGGACTTCGGTCTTGTCCATCGGAAAGCCGGCTGAGACCCACTCCCTTTCCAATGCCTGCATCGTCCGGGCCACGACCGGTCCCTCGGCCAGGCCCATCGCGATCAGCGCGCCGCCGCTGATCGGCAGGCGCGGCTTCTGCCAGGACTGCAGTTCGGCAAGGTCGATGTCGGTCCTCCCCTCGAGCAGGAAGCGGTCGACGGCCTCCTCGGCGCCGATGGTGTAGGCAAGCGCGTGCGGCGCATCGAGATCGCGCGCGGATGCGGAGACCAGCCGGCGCGTGTCGCGCTTCGACAGGCGCAGGCGGGCGGCGATCGCGGTGGCCAGCGTCGGGGAGCGCGGCAGCAGGGCGGCGAGCCGGCGGATCGGCGCCGGCGCGATGCCAGCGGCCTGCTCGGCCCTGACGAGCGCGGCCAGCGGCGCCGCATCCTCGATCTCCGGCAGGACCGGCTTCAGGATCCCGCGCGCGATCATCAGGGCGATCGTCGGCGTCGGATCGGGCAGCTCGAGCAATTTGGTCAATTCGTCCGCGATCCGTTCGCGCGACAGCGCCATCAGATCGTTGGCGCGCGCGGCGCAGGCGTCGAGCCCGGCCGGATCGGGCAAGCCGTGGCCGAAGCGGGCATGGAAGCGGAAGAATCGCAGGATGCGGAGATGATCCTCGGCGATCCGCTGCAACGGGTCGCCGATGAAGCGGACCCGCCGCGCGTCGACATCGTCCAGTCCGCCGAAATAGTCGAACAGGCGGCCGGTCGTCGGGTCGGCGCTGAGCGCGTTGATCGTGAAGTCGCGGCGCGCCGCATCCTCGCTCCAATCGTCGGTATAGGCGATGGTCGCGCGACGGCCGTCGGTCGAGACGTCGCGCCGCAACGTCGTCACCTCGACCGGCTCGCCGGCGGCGACCGCGGTGACGGTGCCGTGGGCGATGCCGGTCGGCACCGCCTTGATCCCGGCCGCGACGAGGCGCTTCATCACGTCTTCGGGAGCGATCCGCGTCGCGAGATCGACATCGCTGACCGGGATGCCGAGCAGGGTGTCGCGAACGCAGCCGCCGACAAAACGGGTCTCGCCCTTGTCGGCGTCCAGCGCCTTGAGCAGCCTGGCCATGCCGGGCCGCGTCCGCCACGGTGCGTCGGGCAGGATCATGCCACGCTCCCGATTCCGAGGGCCAGGCGGCGGCCGAGATTGACGATCATCGCCGCGGTCGCGCCCCAGATCCGACGGCCTTCCCATTCGATCTCATAATAATGCCGCTCGCGCCCGCGCCATTCGACGTTGCGGACCTGCTGATGGGCGGGATCGAGCAGATAGTGAAGCGGCGCCTCGAACAAGGCGGCGACTTCGCCCGGATGCGGCTTGAGCGGCAAATCCGGCGGGACGATGCCAACCACCGGCGTGACCTCGAAGCCGGTGATCGTGCGGTAGCGGTCGGCAATGCCGATCAGCTGCACCGCGGCGGGCGGCAGGCCGATTTCCTCCTCCGCCTCGCGCAGCGCCGCCGCGACCGCGTCGGCATCGTCGGGATCGATCCGCCCGCCGGGAAAGCTGATCTGGCCGGGATGCTTGCGCATCGTGTCCGGGCGGAGGGTTAGGATCACGGTCGGCTCCGGCCGGTCGACGACGGCGACGAGCACGGCGGCGGGCGTGGTCCCTTCGCCGATGCTCTCGCCTTCGAGCACGTCGCCGGCGATCAGCTCCGGATTGCGGTGGCGGCCGCGCTCGAGCGCGTCGCGCAACGTGTCGGCGAGGCTCATTGGCCGTCGCCGATCGGAAAGAAGGCGCCGTCGCTCCACAATCCCGGCGGGTCGCCGCCGTCGGCCAGCGCGATCTCGGCGAGCTCGTAATAGACCGGCCGCGCCACCAGAGCCTCGAGCCCGCGGCGGACGTGCAGATAGGGATGCGGGCCGTCGGCATGCGTCTCGAATCGCAGCGGGTGATCGGGGCCGGCGACGACGAGGTCGCCGGTATTGAGGCGGAAGGCGAGCTTGCGCCCCGCGCCGAGACCCTCGCTCCTGAGCTCGACCGCAACGAAGGGCGCATCCTCGACGAGGATGTCGAGCTTCTCGGCGGGAGTCACCAGCACGTAGGAGCCGTCGGGTTCGCGCCGCAGGATGGTCGAGAACAGGCGGACCATGGCCGGCCGGCCGATCGGGCTGCCCTCGTGGAACCAGGTGCCGTCGCGCGCGATCCGCATCGCGCTGTCGCCGCAATGGGCCGGGTGCCACTGATCGACCGGCGGCAGCCGGCGCGATTCGGCGAGCCGCGCGATCTCGGCGAGATCGAGGCCGGCGAGGGCAGGGGGCTCGGGCATCGGCATAGACCGCCTGTAAACCGGGCGCTGGCCATGCGCCAAGCGCGCGGCTAATCGCGGCGGCGATGGCAAGCGAGTTTCAGGGCCCGCGCACCGCGATCGTGACCGGCGGCGCGAAGCGGATCGGCGCCGCGATCGTGCGCGCGCTCGCCGCCGACGGCTGGCACGTCCTGATCCATTGCAATCGCTCGCTGACCGAAGCGCAGGCGCTGGCGGCGGAGCTCGGCGAGGCCAAGGTCGTCCAGGCCGAGCTGGCCGATCCGGCCGCGGCCGATGCGATCCTCGCCGCGCTCGACGGGCTGCCGCCGGCGCGGCTGCTGGTCAACAACGCCTCCTCCTTCCGCTACGACAGCGCGGGCGACTTCGAGGTCGCGCAATGGGACGCGCATATCGCGGTCAATCTGCGCGCGCCGGCCCTTCTGTCCAAAAGGTTCGCGGCGGCGATCGGCGAGGGGCCCGGGCTGATCGTCAACCTGCTCGACGCCAAGCTGGCCGCGCCGAACCCCGATTTCTTCACCTACACGATCTCGAAAATCGGCCTCGCCGGATTGACCGAACTCACCGCACGCGCCTTCGCGCCGCGGCTCCGGGTCTGCGGGATCGCGCCGTCTGTGACCCTCGTCTCGGGGCCGCAGAGCCGCGACAATTTCAACGAGGTCCACGCCCATAATGCGCTCGGCCGGGGCGTCGACGTCGCCGAGATCGTCGCCGCCTTGCGCTTCATCGTCGCGACGCCCACCTTCACCGGCCAGGTCGTCACCCTCGACGGCGGCCAGCGTTTCCTGTCGCTCGAACGCGACGTCCAGTTCCTGAAAGGCGCCTGATGGACAAGATCGCCCGGCTGGACGGCCTCGTCCCGGACCGCCTCGCCCCGGTGACCCGCAAGATCGTGCTCGAGGATTTCGAGCTGACGCTCGACATCGGCTTTCACGAATTCGAGGTCGGCAACCCGCAGCGCCTGATGGTCACCGTCGAGGTCTGGGTCGACGAACGCTCGTTCGCGACGGTCGACGACGCCGACAGCGCCTGGAATTACGATTTCCTGCGCACCGAGATCGGCAGGCTGGTCCAGGGCCGCCGGTTCAACCTGCAGGAAACGCTGGTGCGCGAGATTTACGACCTCGTCGCCGCGCGCCGCGGCGTCACCGCGCTCCGAATCGCGAGCCGCAAGCCCGACATCTATCCCGATTGCGCCGGCGTCGGAGTGGAGCTTTGCTCCTTCTAGGGTTTTGCTTTTTGCGGGCCGGAGCAGTCCATTCGACTTACTGCCTGCCGGCGTCTCTCACCTGGTGAGAGTCCGCCGCCGGACGCACGGCCCCAATCCTTCGATCACCAGCCTATAGTCTGCGGCTATGGACCGAGCCTCTTCGGGCTCGGCTTCGGCGACGCTCTGCGCCGGCAGCGCCGCCGGCAGCGTGCAGGCCAGCCGGTACCAGAGCAGGCTGTTCGGCGCCGGCGGCGTCGCGGCGTCGTCGACGATCTCGCTCAGCGCCACCGACCAGCGCGGCTGCTCGCCGGGCCGCCGCAATATGTTCAGCGATATCGGGCGGTTATCCGCGGTCTGGAGGAAGATCTGGGTCTCGCTTTCGCCGGGAAGCGAGCCCGGGACGTGGAAGGCGCGGCCAATGCCGGTGATCCGCGGCGGCGCGCCCGCCTGGGTCGCCTCGCGCAATATGGCGCGGAGCTGGTCCGCGGTCGCCGCCGAATGGGGCATCTGCGCGTCAGGCGCGATCAGCTGCAGCTCTCCGGGCCGATTCGGCGCGAGTCGCGCCAGCACCAGCAGCTCGTCGCGCCGCCTCAACCGTGCCGGACGGCCGGCCGAATCATCGGCGAGATCGACGATGTAGCGCAACCGCGCGGGCACTTCGCTCGGCCCGCGAATCAGGGCGACGACGTCGGCCTCGACCAGGAATCGCCGGTGTCCGGGACGGACATTGGGCGCCTCACGCTCGGACAGACGATCGGCTCCGACGACGCGAACATGGGCGGCGACGGGCGCCGCGAGCGCCAGGTCGGCCAGATCGGCATAGGATAAAGCCGATGGAATCGTAACGGTTTGCGACTCGACGGTTTGAGCGATTGTGAGCGCGGCGCTGAGTATGATATGAGCTAACATGACGTCCTTCTTGCACGACCGTTAAAGCTGTGCTCATTAACGTTGGATTGCACGAAAAATCTGCTGCTGTTTTCCGAGTCATAGGAGGATTGCGTCGGCCAGAGTGTCACTATAGAGACACCGACCGCATCCATGTACGAGCAGGGATGAACCCCAAATGTGGGCCGCTGCGTTTTGCGGTCTGGTCCGACAGTTTGAAAAGGAGCGTGGCTGATTAATGTCGTACGTTGACCAGGGAATGACCCCCGGGCGCGTCTGGGCGATCGTCATGGTCGCCATCCTCCACGCCCTCATCGGCTATGCGTTCGTCACCGGCCTTGCCTATAAATTCGTTAAGAACGTCCAGGAGGATCTGAAGACCTTCGACGTCCAGGAGGCGCCGCCGCCCGAAGAGGAGCCGCCGCCCCCGCCCGACACGCCGCAGCCGCCGCCGCCGGTCACGACGCCGCCGCCGATGCAGCGCTTCGAGAACCTCCCGCCGCCGCCGGTCGCCGCGCCGCCGCCGCCGCCCGTCCCGGCGCCTTATGTTCCGCCGGCCCCGGCGGCCGCCGCCGGCTCCGCCGCCGCCGCCTCGCACCGTCGAGCCGGCCCGCGCCCGCGCGAACCTGGCATCCTACGTCTCGAACGACGACTATCCCGCGTCGGCCCTCCGCAACGAGGAACAGGGCACGACCGGCTTCCGCCTGACCGTTGGCCCGGATGGCCGCGTCAGCAACTGTGTGGTCACCTCGTCGAGCGGCTCGTCCGCGCTCGATGCGGCCACGTGCCGTCTGATGCGCAGCCGCGCCCGGTTCACGCCCGCGCGTGACAATACCGGCGCGTCCACCACGGACACGGTGAACAGTCGTATTACTTGGCGGATCCAGGGATAGTTTCGATCAACCGTTTTTCACTTTTGATGAGAGGGAATTAAGACAATGGCAGCACCAGCAGCAGGCGGCGGCGAAAACCCCTATGGCCTGATGGCCGCGCTCGAACAGGGCGGCGTCATCGCCCAGATCACTTTCGGCATCATGGTCCTGATGTCGGTCGGATCCTGGTACGTCTTCTTCGTCAAGATCATCGAGCAGCAGAAGATCATCAACGAAGGACGCCGCGCCCGCACCGCCTTCTGGCAATCGGCCAATTTGCGCGAAGGCGCGAACAAGCTCACCAAGAACGGCGCCTATCGCCAGATCGTCGACGACGGCCTGATCGCGCAGGAGCAGCACACCAAGCTGACCGACCCGATCGACCAGCATGACTGGATGCTGAACAGCCTCGCCCGCAGCCAGGGCGCGATCTCCGCGAAGCTCTCGACCGGTCTCGCCCTGCTCGCCACCGTCGGCTCGACCGCGCCGTTCGTCGGCCTGTTCGGCACCGTCGTCGGCATCTATCGCGCGCTGATCCGCATCGGTGCGTCGGGCCAGGCCTCGATCGACGCCGTCGCCGGCCCGGTCGGTGAGGCGCTGATCATGACCGCGCTCGGTCTCGCCGTCGCGGTTCCGGCCGTCATGCAGTACAACTGGCTGATGCGCCGCAACAAGGTCATCACCGAGGAGCTGCAGCGCTTCGCCAACGACGTGCACGGCTACATGATGTCGGGCGGCAGCGTCCGTCCGTCGGTCGCGACCGCGCGCAGCGCCGCTGCTGCCCCGGCCCGCCCGGCCGCCGGCACCGCCGCTGCCGGCACTGCCGGCGCCGCACCGAAGGCCTAAGGCTCGATCCCGGCGGAGCCATGCGGCTCCGCCGGTCGACCATCCGCGGCCCGGCCGGCCGCGGATTGACAGAGTAGGAATTGAAACATGGCAATGCAGGTCGGCGAACATAGTGATGAAGACACACCGATGTCTGACATCAACACGACGCCCTTGGTGGACGTCATGCTGGTGCTGCTCATCATCTTCCTCATCGCCGTCCCGGTCGTGCTGCAGAGCGTCCCGGTTGAGCTTCCGAAGGTCGACTATCAGGCGACGACGACGAAGCCGGAGAACGTGAACCTCTCGGTCCGCGCCGTGAACGGCCAGTGCGAAGTCTATTGGGATCTGACCCGGATGAACTCCGAGCAGCTGCTCGAGCGCGCCGACGCGGAATTGCGCCGGCAGGTCGAGGCGGTCGGCGGTCCTCAGAACATCACCGACGAGAATATGCCGGAAGTGCATATCCGCGGCGACATCAACACGCCCTATCGCTGCATCGGCGGCGCCATCTTCACGATGCAGCGTGTCGGCTATGCCCGCATCGCCTTCGTGTCCGAACCGCCGCCGCGCGGCGGGGTCCGTCTGTGACCGGTCTGATTCAGGAGTAGATAATGAGCGCAGCAATCCTCAATCCTGAATCGGCGGAACCGATGATGGACATCAACACGACGCCGTTGATCGACGTCATGCTGGTGCTCCTGATCATGTTCATCATCACGATTCCGGTTCAGACCCACGCGGTGAAGCTCGACCTCCCGGTCAACCAGCCGCAGAATACCCCGCCGCCGGTCGATCCGGTGAAGAACGAGGTCGCCATCCTGCCCGGTGACGTCGTCATGTGGAACGGCCGTCCGGTCAACCTGACGACCCTGCGTCAATATATGCAGATCACCACGACGATGACTCCGGTGCCGGAGCTCCACCTCAAGCCGCACCCGGAAGCGCGCTACGAGATGGTCGACGAGGTGCTCGCCGTCGCCAAGCGCGCCCAGGTCACGGCCATGGGCTTCGTCGGCAACGAGGCCTACGCCAACTTCTGAGGCAGGCGGCCCGACCAGAAACAGGAGGCGGCGCTTCGGCGCCGCCTTTTTTTTGCCCGCCTGATGCCAGGTTTGGACCTTGGCTGCGGTACAATGCCCAGTGCGGAATCGCCAAGGCGGACCGAAAGCGCACCGGAGGAGGATCGGATGGAGGGAAGCTGCCACTGCGGCGCGGTTCGGGTGACGGTGCCGGATGCGCCGACCTGGGTGGGATCGTGCAATTGCTCCTTGTGCAGAAAGCTTGCCTGGCTGGTCGCTTATTATCCCGACGACGCGGTGACGGTGACCGGCGAGACGGTTCCCTATATCTGGGGCGACCGCATGATCGGCATCCATCACTGCCCGATTTGCGGCTGCGGCACCCATTGGCGAACGCTCCGGGAGGATTTCGGCAAGATGGGCGTCAATGCGCGGCTGCTGGACGGCTTCGACCCGGCGACCGTCGAGGTGCGGCCGCTCGACGGCGCGAGCTTCTGACTGCTTCAGGTTTGCCCTTTCCGATCCTCCCTGGGAGCGGCGGCGCAAGCCCGTCCTTGGGACGCTGGCCGTGGCTTAGGCGGCCAGTCCCTCGAACTGGAGCCTGGCGAGCCGGGCATAGAGGCCGCCGCGCGCATTGAGCGCCTCATGATCGCCTTCCTCGACGATGCGGCCCTGATCGAGCACGACGATCCGGTCGGCGGCGCGCACGGTCGCCAGCCGATGGGCGATCACGATTGTGGTCCGGCCTTCGAACAGCCGTTCGAGCGACGCCTGGACCAGGCGCTCGGATTCGGCATCCAGCGCCGAGGTCGCCTCGTCGAGCAGGAGCAGGGGCGCGTCGCGCAGCAGCGCCCGCGCGATCGCGATGCGCTGGCGCTGGCCGCCCGACAGCCGCGCGCCGCCTTCGCCCAGAAAGGTGTCGAGCCCCTCGGGCAGGCGCCGGAGGAATTCGGCGGCGTTGGCGGCTTCGGCCGCCTCCCACAGGGCCTCGTCGCCCGCCTCCCAGCGGCCGTAGCGCAGATTGTCGCGCGCCGAGGCGGCGAAGATCACCGTCTCCTGCGGCACATAGGCGATCCGGCCGCGCACGTCGGCCGGGTCGGCCTGCCTGAGGTCGACGCCATCGAGGCGGATGGTGCCGGCTTCCGGATCGTAGAAGCGCTGGGCCAGGTTGAACAAGGTCGACTTGCCCGCGCCCGACGGGCCCACCACGGCGAGCGTCTCGCCCGGTCGCACGCTCAGCCTGAAATCGACCAGCGCGCTGGTGTCGCGCCGGGTCGGATAGCGGAACGTGACATTGTCGAACTCGAGCGCGCCGCGGGCCGGCTCGGGCAGCGCGACCGGATCCGCCGGCGCCCGGATCTCCGGAACCTCGGCGAGCAGCTCGGACAAGCGGCCGGCCGCGCCGGCGGCGCGGAGCAGATCGCCATAGACCTCGGTCAACGCGCCGAGCGCGCCGGCGACCAGGGCGGCGGTCGCGACAAAGGCGGCGACTGTTCCGCCGCTGATATTGCCGGTCGCGACGCCGAAGGCCGCCTGGCGCATCATCATCGTGACCCCGCCCAGGGTCATCGCGATCACGATCGCGGTCAGGAAGGCGCGCACCCGGATCCGGCGCCGCGCCGTCGCATAGGCATTCTCGACCGCTTCCCGGAAACGCGCCGCCTCGCGCCGCTCCTGGACGAAGGCCTGGACGATCTTCATGGCGCCGAGGGTCTCGGCGACGATCGTGCCGACGTCGGCGACCCGATCCTGGCTATGCCGCGACAGGTTGCGCACGCGCCGGCCGAGGGTGACGATCGGGACGACGACCAGAGGCAGGCCGACGAGCAGGCCGAGCGTCAGGGTCGGCGCCAGCGTGAACAGATAGGCGATGCCGCCAATGCCCATCACGACGTTGCGCAGCGCGACCGAGACGGTGGATCCGACCACGGTCTCGATCACGGCGGTGTCGGTGGTGATGCGCGAGGCGATCTCCGAGGGTCGGTTCTCCTCGAAGAAGCGCGGCTCGAGCCGCAGCAGATTCTCCTGCACCGACGCCCGGATGTCGGCGATCACGCGCTCGCCCAGGATCGAGACGAAATAGAAGCGGCAGGCGGTCGCCAGCGCAAGCACGCCGACGATGAAGAACAGATAGTTGAAATGATGCGAGATGGCCGCGGCGTCCTGGCCGCCGCCGAAGCCCTGGTCGATCACGCGCCGCAGGCCGTCCGGAATCGCCAGCGTCGCCGCCGCAGCAGTCAGCAGGGCCAGGCCCGCCGCCGCGATCCGCCACGGATAGCGCAGCATATGGCGCCAGACCATGCGCAGGTTCCCGATCTGCCGGATCGGCACGGGTTCCGGACGAGGTGCAGCCATGAGCGGGGCGTAGCAGCGGGCCGTGCACGGCTCAATGGCGCGCCGGAACGGGATTCGTGACCTACGGTTTCTAACCTATGGTCAAAACCCCTCCGCCTCCCCATAAGGGCGCGCACAGGGGGCGGAGGTACGATGCTTTACGACGCGTATGAAGTACAGCGCTCGCTGCTTGCCGGTGCCAGCACCCTCGCCATTCTGGGGGGGGGCTGGATGCAGACCCCGGTCAATCCGCTGGCATATTCGCACATGGGGCCGATCGTCGCATCGGCCCTCGACGTATTCGCCCATGCGGCGGCGCCGCGCGGCAAGCCCGATTTCGGCCTGACCCACACAATCGTCGAGGGCCGCGAGGTGCCGGTCACCGAGGAGGTCGTGCTGCGCAAGCCGTTCGGCCAGCTGAAGCGCTTCCGGCGCGAAGGCGTCGAAGGTGGGCCGAAGCTGCTGATCGTCGCGCCGATGTCGGGTCACTATGCGACGCTGCTGCGCGGCACGGTCGAGCGGATGATGCCCGGCCACGACGTCTACATCACCGACTGGCGCGATGCGAAGCTGGTGCCGCTCGACGAGGGCCGGTTCGATCTCGACGACTATGTCGACTATCTGGTCGCGTTCCTCGAGCGGATCGGGCCGGGCGCGCACGTGCTGGCGGTCTGCCAGCCGTCGGTTCCGGCTTATGCCGCCGCCTGCCTGATGAGCATGGACAAGCATCCCTGCCTGCTGAAGACGCTGACGATGATGGGCGGGCCGATCGACACCCGCAAGGCGCCGACCGAGGTCAACACGGTCGCCACCCAGCGGCCCTTCGCCTGGTTCGAGCGCAACGTGATCGTGACCGTGCCCTATCTCTATCCGGGTGCGGGGCGGCGGGTCTATCCCGGCTTCCTCCAGCTCGCCGGCTTCATGGCGATGAATTTCGGCAACCATCTGGTCAGCCATTGGAGCATGTTCCGCCATCTCGTCGAAGGCGATGGCGAGAGCGCCGAGGCGACCAAGGATTTCTACGACGAATATCGCGCCGTCTGCGACATGACGGAGGAATTCTACCTCCAGACGATCGACGTCGTCTTCCAGCGCCATCTGCTTCCCAAGGGGGAGATGATGCACCGCGGCCGCCGGGTCGATCCGGCCGCGATCAAGCAGGTCGCCCTGCTCGCGATCGAAGGCGAGCGGGACGATATCAGCGGCGTCGGCCAGACCAAGGCGGCGCTGACCATCGCGACCGGCTTGCCGGCAAGGATGAAGCGCTATCATCTCGCCAAGTCAGTCGGCCATTACGGCATTTTCAACGGCAGCAAGTGGCGCAACCGGATCGCGCCGGTCGTCGAGGATTGGATCGCCAGGCACGATTGAGCGCGGGCCGGTTTCGCCTTCGCGCCGCGGCCCGCATCGGCTAGCCTCTCCCGATCCGGTAAGGAGGGGCACTTATGGACCGCCGTACATTCCTGATCGCCGCCGGCGGCGCCGGGCTCGCTGCCGCGCTGCCGTTCCGGGCCGGCGCGCAGGAGCTGACGCCGCCGCGCCCGCGCGACGCCTCGAGCTTCTATGTCGACACGCAGGGATCGGCCTTCGACGGTTTCGAGGAGGTCCAGGGTCGGCTGGTCCCGACCCAGCGCCTGGTCGAGGCGCTGCGCGACCGGCGGATCGATCTCGTCGCGGCCACGGTCGGTCCGGTCGGCAATGGCGACAACCGCTTCCGCGACGCCGTCGATCAGATCGCCTTCTGGGACCGGACGATCGCCGCGAGCCCGGCCGTCCTCGCCAAGATCGAGAGCGTCGCCGACATTCGGGCCGCCCGTGCCGCCGGCAAGCTCGGCATCCTCTACAATTTCCAGGATACGGTCGCGCTCGAGGGCGATCCCGACCGGGTCGACACCTTTGCGACGCTCGGCGTCAAGCAGATCCAGCTCACCTATAACAAGCGCAACCTCGCCGGCGACGGCTGCCTGGAGCGCGCCAATGCCGGCCTATCGGACTTCGGCCGGGCCGTGATCGCGAAGATCAACGCCGCAAAGCTGCTGCTCGATCTCAGCCATGCCTGCGCGCGCACCCAATCCGAAGGCATAGCCGCCTGCACCGGGCCGGCGGCGATCACGCACAGTGGCTGTCGCGCGCTCGCCGATCTGCCGCGCAACACCCATGACAGCGAGATGCGGGCGCTCGCGCGCAAGGGCGGCGTCTTCGGCATCTATCTGATGCCCTTCCTGCGCATGCGCGGCCAGCCGCAGCGCGAGGACCTGCTGCGTCATATCGATCACGCCCTCAACGTCTGCGGCGAGGATCATATCGCGATCGGCACGGACGGTCCCCTGTTCGGCTACACGATCAACGACGAGGCGCGCGCCGCACAGAGGCGCTTCTACGATGAACGGGCGCGGCGCGGCATCGCGGCGCCGGGCGAGGCGGCCGACGTCTTCAACATGGTCGAAGGCTATAATGCGATCGACCGCTACGATCGCATCGCCGCGGATCTCAGGCGCCGGGGCTGGCGCAGCGCCCGGATCGACAAATTGCTCGGCGGCAATTTCGTGCGGCTGCTCGGGGAGGTCTGGGGCGGCTAATCCGCCATGGCAGCCGGAGCGCGGGCGCCACCGCCCCTGCGGAGAAGCAGCAGCAACGGGATCGCACAGAGCGCGACGATCATCATCAGGTGGAAATCGTCGATATAGGCGATCATCAGCGCCTGCCGGTTGATCTCGGCGTCGACCATGGCGAGCGCCGTGTTGCCGACCGGCCCGGCCTGCGCGACGATGGCCGGGTCGATCTGCGGCAGCGTCGCGCCGGTGACATGGGCGGCAAGGTCGGAATGGCTGACCTGGAGGTTGCGCGCGAGCAGCAAAGTCATGATTGAGATGCCGATCGAGCCGCCGATGCTGCGCGACAGATTGAACAAGGCCGCCGCGGAGGTGCGGAAGCGGGGCGCCAGGGTCGCGAAGGCGATCGTGTTGAGCGGCACGAAGATCAGCCCGAGGGCGAGGCCCTGGACGACGCCGCTGACGATCACCGGCCGCGAATCCATCTGCAGACTGAAGCCCGACATCTGGTGGAGCGACAAGGCCATCAGGCCGAGCCCCGTCAGCACCAGCAACCGCGCATCGACCCGCTCGACCAGCCGTCCGACCAGGATCATCGAGACCAGCGTGCCGATGCCGCGCGGCGCGGTGAGGAAGCCGGACTGGAGCACCGAATAGTCCATCAGGCCCTGGAGCAGGGGCGGCAGCAAGGCGAGGCCCGCGAAGAGCATGACCCCGGTCACGCCCATGAACAGCAGGCCGGTCGTGAAATTGCGGTCGGCGAACATCGACCGGTCGAACAAGGGCGCGCGGTTCGTCGCCATGTGGATGGCGAACATCCAGAATGCGGCGACGGTGATCCCGGCCTCCGCGACGATCTCCCAGCTCGCGAACCAGTCCAGCTGCTCGCCGCGGTCGAGCATCAGCTGCAGCGCGGCCAGCCCCAGGCCGAGGAGGGCGAAGCCGAACAGGTCGAAGCGGCGGTTCAGTTTGGGAACGGCCGGCATCGCCCGGATCATCAGCAGCGCGGCGAGGATTCCGACGGGGAGGTTGATCAGGAACACCCAGCGCCAGTCATAGCTGTCGGTCAGCCAGCCGCCGAGCACCGGTCCGAGGATCGGACCGATCATGACGCCGGCGCCGAACACCGCCATCGCCCGGCCATGCCGCTCCGGCGGATTGATGTCGAACAGGGTCGATTGGGCGAGCGGCACGATGAAGGCGCCGGCGACGCCCTGGATGGCGCGGAAGATCACCATCTCGGTCAAGTTCTGGGCGACCGCGCACAGCACCGAGGCGATCGTGAACGCGACGACCGACCAGATGAACAGCGGTTTGCGGCCGACCCGGTCGGCGAGCCAGCCGGTGATCGGGATCGCGATCGCCGCCGCGACGATATAGGAGGTGAGGACCCAGTTGATCGTCTCGCGGGTCGCGCCGAGGCTCGCCTGCATGTGCGGCAGCGCGACATTGGCGATGGTCGTGTCGAGCACCTGCATAAGCATGCCGAGGATCACGCCGGCAGTGACCATCGCCCGCTGGACCGGCGTCAACCCGAAGGGCTGCGCCGACTGGACCGCGCCCGCCATCGCGCTACCGGTTTGCGAGCCGGGTCCGCTGCTGCGGGCGGATCGCGGTGTCGACGGTGACATCGGCGGACAATCCCGCGATCATCGGGCGCGGCGGCGTCTCGTCGATCGCGATCCGGACCGGCACGCGCTGCGTCACCTTCACCCAATTGCCGCTCGCATTCTGAGCCGGCAGCACCGAGAATTGCGATCCGGTACCGGCGCCGATGCTGGCGACATGGCCCCGCACGTGCAGCCCCGGATAGGCGTCGAGCTCGACCTCGGCCGGCTGGCCGACATACATGTTGGCGAGGTCGGTTTCCTTGTAATTGGCCTCGACATAGGTCGTGTTGCCACGGACGATCGTCACCATCGGCACGCCGGTCACCACCGCCGCGCCGGCCTGAAGCCGGTCGGTCTGGCTGACCACGCCGTCGGACGGGGCGCGCACCTCGGTCCGGCGAAGATTGAGAAGCGCTTGCGCGCGAGCGGCCAGCGCCGCCTGCAGCGCCGGCTGGTTGGCGGAGCCGCCACTGCGCAGCGCCGCCTGAGCGGTCGCCGCCGCGGAGCGGGCATTGGCGAGCTGCTCGCGCGCCAACTGCACGTCGCGCCAGGCCTCGTCATAGCGGGCGCGGGTGGTGAAGCCGCGGCGCAGCAATTCCTCATAGCGGCCGAATTCGCGTTCCGCATAAGTGAGGTTGGCGCGCGCGCCCTCTATGTCGGCGCCGGTGCCCGCCGATCTTGTCTCGAGCTGATTGACCTGGACCTGGGCTGCGGCGATCTGCGCCTCGGCCTGGGCGAGCGCGATCCGATAGGGTTGGGGATCGATCCGGAACAGGAGATCGCCGGCCCGGACGCGCTGATTCTCCCGGACCAGCACGGCGGCGACGACGCCGTTCACTTCCGGCGCGACCGAGACCATGTCCTGCTGGACATAGGCATTGTCGGTCGAGACGTAGCGGCCGGAAGTCAGCCAGAAATAGCCGCCGACCAGGGCCAGCAGCAGCGGCACCGACAGCATCAGCGCGATCCGCCCCAGCCGGCGGCGCGGCTTGGCATTCGTCTCGACGGGCTCGGCCGTTTCGACCCGCAATTTCGGATCGGCTTCGCTCATGACGCTTGCTCCTGCTTTTGATCGAGCGTCTCCAGATTGGCGCGGATCTTCGCGAAGACGCGCAGCGCCGTCTCACGCTCGGCGGCGGAGATCCCGCTCAAGATGTCGGCATTGAAGGCCACGCCCATCGCTTCGAGCTTGGCGATCACCGGCGACGCCTTGGGAGTGAGATGGATGCGCCAGGCGCGGCGATCGTCCGGATCCCGCTGCCGTTCGACCAGCTGCGCATCCTCGAGCCGGTCGATGACGCGGCAGAGCGTGATCGGCTCGACGTCGAGCGCCTCGGCCAATTCGACCTGGCGAACCGCGTCTCCGGCGCGGCCGAGCCTGGCGAGCACCCGCCACTGGGTCTTGGTCGCGCCGATATCGGCCGCCCGGCGATTGGCTTCGCGCTTGATCAGCCGCGCGGTCTCGGCGACCTCGAATGCAAAATTCTCCATGAGCGCGCACATAATAAGCGCGCTTATTATATTCAAGGCCGGCTCGGCGCGGCGATCAGGCCGGCTGCAGCACCGCCTCGATCAGGCCTTCGAACAGGCGCCGGCCGTCGGTGCGGCCATGGGCGGGTTCGACCGCCCGCTCCGGATGCGGCATCATGCCGAGCACGTTGCCGGTCTCGTTGAGGATGCCGGCGATGTTGCGCGCCGAGCCATTGACCGGATCGCCATAGCGGAAGGCGACGCGGCCCTCGCCTTCGAGCCGGTCGAGCGTCTCGTCGTCGGCCTGGAAATTGCCGTCATGATGGGCGACCGGAAAGATCACCTGCTCGTTCGCCTGATAGCGCGCGGTGAAGGCCGACTGGCTGTTCTCGACCGTCAGCGGCACGTCGCGGCAGACGAAGGAAAGGCCGCCATTGCGCATCAGCGCGCCCGGCAGCAGGTGCGATTCGGTCAGCACCTGGAAGCCGTTGCAGACGCCGAGCACGAAGACGCCGCGATCGGCCGCCTCGCGCACCGCGCGCATCACCGGCGATTGCGCCGCCATCGCGCCGGCGCGCAGATAGTCGCCATAGGAAAAGCCGCCCGGGATCGCGATCAGGTCGAGCCCGTCGGGCAGGCTGGATTCGCGATGCCAGACCATGTGCGGCGCGCGGCCGCTGACCAGCCGCAGCGCCTCGGCCATATCGCGATCGCAGTTGGAGCCCGGGAAGACGATGACGGCGCTGTTCACGCCGCCGCCTCCGGCCGTTCGATCCGGTAATTCTCGATCACCGTATTGGCGAGCAGCTTGCGGCACATCGCCTCGACATCGGCGTCGCTGACGCCCGGCGCGAGATCGAGCTCGATCAGCTTACCTGCGCGCACGTCGTTGACCCCGGAAAATCCGAGGCCCTCGAGCGCATGATGGATCGCCTTGCCCTGGGGATCGAGCACCCCGTTCTTGAGGGTGACATAGACGCGGGTCTTCATGGCCGGCCTATGGCGGCAAGCGCCGCGGCGCACAAGGCCGAACCACTGGTCATGGGCGCGGCCCGCACCTATCTTAAGGCGATGACCGAGATCAGCGACATTGCCTTGTCCCCGAGCGCCGCCGCCCGCGTCGCCGCGATCGCGGCCCGCCAGGGCAAGGCGGCGATCCTGCGCCTGTCGGTCGAAGGCGGCGGCTGCGCCGGCTTCCAATATCGTTTCGGCCTCGCCGACAGTGCCGAAGCCGACGACGTCGCCGTCGCCCAGGACGGCGTCACCCTCGTGGTCGATCCGGTTTCGCTCGACCTCGTCCGCGGCAGCGTCGTCGATTTCGTCGAGAGCCTGGGCGGCGCCGCCTTCCAGGTCACCAATCCCAATGCCGCCTCGGGCTGCGGCTGCGGCACCAGCTTTTCGATCTGACCCTTGGCGGCTACAGAGCCGCCATGAAGATCGTCTCCTACAACCTCAACGGCATCCGCGCGCGGATGGCGCGTCTCGTCGAATATCTCGACGAGCAGAAGCCCGACGTCCTCTGCCTGCAGGAGATCAAGTGCGACGACGACGCTTTCCCGATCGGCGAGATCAGGGCCGCTGGCTATGACGGCGTCTGGCACGGCCAGAAGGGGTTCAACGGCGTCGCCATCCTGACCCCGGGCGGCACCGCGACCCTGCGCCGCGTCGGCCTGCCGGGCGATCCGGACGACACGCACAGCCGCTATATCGAGGCGGAGGTCGGTGGGGTCACCGTCGCCTCCATCTACCTGCCCAACGGCAATCCGGTCGGCACCGAGAAATTCGCCTACAAGCTCGCCTGGATGGACCGGCTGCGCGCCCACGCGCTCGAGCTGCTGGCCGAGGAGCGGCCGGTGGTGCTCGCCGGAGACTGGAACGTTATCCCGAGCGACGATCCCGACGATGTCTTCTCGGCCAAGGCGATGGCGTCGGACGCGCTGATGCAGCCCGAGAGCCGCGAGGCCTTCCGCCGCATCCTCAATCTCGGCTTCACCGATTCGATCCGCGCCCGCTATCCGGAAGGGGCGCTCTACACCTTCTGGGATTATCCCGCCGGCTGCTGGCAGCGCGACGCCGGCTTCCGGATCGATCATTTGCTGCTCAGCGCCCAGGCCGCCGACCGGCTGCTCGATGCCGGCGTCGACAAGGAGTATCGCGGCCGCGAAAAGGCCAGCGACCATGCGCCGACCTGGGTGACGATCGAGGATTGATCCGATCTGAGGAAGCTTGGCGTTTCCCGCACGGCTCTACGCGGATCGTCCCCGGACGATCCGCTCGGCTGGTTCACAAAAAACGCAGGCCGACGGCCTGCGCTTTTTTGTGAACAGTGGCGCGCGGTGGGACTTGCGTTCCCCACAATGCGCTTCGGTCGGCCTGGGGGCCGAACCCGTGCTACGGCAGCAAGATTCACCGTGTCACGCGCGCCGTAGCCAGCATAGCACGTCGGGCCCGAGTCGCGAACCCGTCTCGGCGCCAATCGACGTCGATTCAACGCTTTGTCAGAAGCGGCGTGGGGAAGCGGATGCGGCTTCGGGAAGCCCAATCCGGGGATCGGGACCGTCAGCAGCGCTGCGACCGGCCAACCGATCCGTCCGGATTGGTGACGATCAGCCGGTCATTCTCGTCGCGCTCCACCCGAACCACGAATTCGCCATTTGCGCCGGTCATGATCAGCCGGTCGCCGTCGAGCGTCCAGCGGCCGCTGCCGCCAGTGTAGGAGCTGAACGTGCCGTCGGCGCGTAGCACCACGTCCTTGCTGCAGTCGCCATTGTCGCCCCAGCGGCCGATCAGGAAATCGACGGTCACCGCCGCCTTCTTGGGCTGGCCATAGCCCGTCGCAGGCAGGATCGCGCCAAAAGCGACGAGGATCAGGAGGCCTTGTCGGATACTGCGCATTCGTTCCCCCTTTCTGGACCCTAACAGCGCTGTGACTGCCCCCGTGTCCCGTTCGCGTGGACGATGGTCAGGCGGTTGCTATCGATCGCTTCCAGCCTCACCCGGATCTCGCCCTGGTCGCCGCTGAAGGTGAGCTGGTCGCCGTCGAGCGACCATTGACCGATGCCGCCATTGCCCGCTCGAAAGCTGCCATCCGGATGGAACTCAATCACATTCTTGCTGCAATCGCCAAAGTCCCCCCAGCGGCCGAGCAGCGAATTGCCGTCAAAGCCGGCCGGGATCGCGGTTGGATCCTTTGCCCCGGTCTCGCTCAGATTGGCGAGCGGCTGCAGCGAGCGGCTGCTGGTTACGCCGGCGTCGGCGATCTGCAGATTCTGGGCCTCCGGCTCCTTCGACCCGGCCGACTGGTTCGCCGACACATTCCCGGTCTCATTGCCCCCGAATCCGGCCAGTTCGAGAACGTCGCAGCCACTCAACGTCACCAGCATCGCCACCGCCAGCAAGCCCAAGCGCACCATGGAAAGCCTCACTCCGCAAATCTGCGGCAAGCATAGCGAGGCCGACCGGGCTGCGGAAGCCGCAGCACGGGCGCTGCGCCGAGGCGCTTGCCCGGATCGGCGGATCATGTTTTGGTCCCGGCAAAGGTCAAAAGGGGAGATTGTTCATGCGATCCGGACTGATGCTGGGCGCCGCGGCGCTTGCAATGGCGGCGATGTCGACGGCGGCGCAGGCGGCGACGCCGGGTTCTGAATCGCTGCAGGGATTCTATCTCGGCGTCCATGCCGGCTACGGCGTCGGCAGCAAGGACTGGGCCGGCCCGCCCAATCCGATCCCGACCCCGCCGCTCACCTCCGCCAATCTCGCCGATCACAGCGCCAGCGGCCTGCTGGCCGGCGGCACCGCCGGTGCCCGGTTCGAGACCGGCGGCTTCGTCTTCGGCATCGAGGGCGAGCTCAGCTGGGCCGATCTCGAGGATGACAGCCCAAGCACTGCCTTTGCCGGCTTCACCAACCAGACCGAGGTGAAATGGATGGCGAGCCTGACCGCGCAGGTCGGCATCAACGCCGGCGGTTTCTACCCCTATCTCGAGGCCGGCGCCGGCTTCGTCCGCGACCGCTATACGATCACCGATGCCAACGGCGTGGCGCCGGACGAGAGCGACAGCATTTCCGACACCCGGACCGGCGTCGTGCTCGGCGTCGGCGCGGCCTTCGGCCTCGGCGGCGGTTGGTCCGCGCGCGGCGAATATAATTACGGCAATTACGGTCGCCGAACCTATTCGATCGCCGGCGACAGCTGGACGATCGACCAGACCACGCACAGCTTCCGGCTCGCCTTCCTCTATCGATTCGGCGGCTAGCCGGGCGGCATCACGGCCTGGATCAAAGCGCCTTTTCGTAGATTCGGTAAGTGCGGTTGCAGCGCGATTCGATCGCCTCGGCGATCGAGATCATCGGGCCATTGTCCTCGAGCACCCAGCCGACCTCGGCGCGGCTGATGCCGTAATGGCCGTTGCCGGCGCGGCGGATATATTCGATCATCATGAAGGCAAGCTGGCTCGCCAGCCGGCTGCCGTGCAGCTTGCGGAGCACGCCCATCAGCGGCACGCGCCCGCCCGAGGGGCGCATCTTCTTCAGCCGCCACAGCAATTTGACGAAGCCGAACGGGAAGAGCTCGCCCTTCAAGTCGGCGATGAACGGGTTGATGTCGGGCAGCGCCATCATGAAAGCGACCGGCTCGCCCTCATATTCGGCGATCAGGATCATGTCCTCGAGCACGATCGGCTTCAGTTTCTTGCCGGCATAGACGATCTCGCTGTCGGTCAGCGGAATGAAGCCCCAATTGTCGGACCAGGCCTCGTTGAGGATCGACAGGATCAGCTCGGCTTCCGCGTCGAAGCGCGACTTGTCGATCTGGCGGATCCGGATCTTGTCGTTCTTCTCGCCCATCGCGACGATCCGCTGGACCAGAGGCGGGAAGGGCTTGGTGACGTCGAGATCGTAGGTGAACAGGTCCTTGGCCTTGGCATAGCCGGCATGCTCGACCCAGGCTTCATAGGCCGCCCGATTGTGGCCCATCATCACCATCGGCGGATGATCGTGGCCGTGGATCAGAAGACCCGGCTCGTCCCAGATGCCGAGGCTGAACGGGCCCATCGCGCCGCTCATGCCCTGGTCGCGAAGCCAGCCTTCGGCGGCGTCGAGCAGCGCGCGCGCCGCCTCCTCGTCCTCCGCCTCCAGCATGCCCCATTGGCCGAGGCCCGGCGCCATATGCTCGAGCACCAGCTCGTCGACCTGCGCCGAGATCCGCCCGACGATCCGCCCGCCGCGCTCGGCGAGGAAGAACTGGGCCTTGGCATGCTCGAACCAGGGATTCTTGCCCGGGGTGATCAGGCCGTTCACCTCATCCTTCAGCGGCGGCACCCAGTTCGGATCGTCGGCATTGATCCGATAGGCGAGCGCGATGAAGGCCTTCTTGTCGGCCTTGGTGACGACGGGGCGGATGGTCAGATCTGCGGTCATGGCGCGGTCTGGTAAGGGAAAGCCGCGGCGCGGGAAAGGCGGGTCCGTGCGCGGGCTTCGCGAACATGCTAGGCGCCGATCATGGCACCCGCCCCGATCCAGGCAGCGCTCGGCCCGGCGCTCGACTTTCTCGACCTCGCCGGGATAGCGGTCTTCGCTCTGTCGGGCGCGCTGCTCGCGGCGGAAAAGAAGCAGACCCTGGTCACCTTCTTCTTCTTTGCGGTCGTCACCGGCGTCGGCGGCGGCACGGTCCGCGATCTGCTGATCGGCGCCCCGGTCTTCTGGGTGCACGAAAATGCGACCCTGCTGATCTGCTTCGCCGCCGCGCTCGCGGCCTGGCTCGCTCCGGCCGGGCTCTGGCACGGCAAGGCCCTGCTCTGGTTCGACGCGGTCGGGCTCGCGGCCTATGCGGCGTTCGGCGCGGCGAAAGGCCTTGCTTACGGCCTGGCGCCGCTGCCGGCTTTCGGGATGGGCGTCATCACCGGCTGCGTCGGCGGGATCATCCGCGACGTGTTGGCGGGCGAGCCGTCGATCCTGTTGCGCGCCGAGCTCTACGTGACCGCCGCCGCCGTCTCGGCCGCCTTGCTGGTCGGCCTGTCATTGGCCGGCCTGCCCGGCGGCGCGGCCGGACTGGTCGCGGCGCTGGCGGGCTTCGCCCTGCGCGGCGGGGCGATCTGGCGAGGCTGGGCGCTGCCGGTCTACCGGCGCTAGCTTCCCAGCAACGGCGCGTAGGGCACGGGCTCGGGCGGCGGGTCCTGCGGCGGCGCCAGCGCGCGCTGCCAGAGACCGACGCTGCGCCAGGCGCCGAGCTTCCAGCCGACGTCGCGATAGATGCCCGCTTGGGCGAAGCCGAGCCGCTCGTGCAGCTTCACGCTCGGATCGTTCGGCAAGGTGATCGCGGCGATCGCCTGGGTGAAGCCCTGCGCTTCGAGCAGAGGCAGCAGCTTTTCATACAAGCTCCTGCCGATGCCGCGGCCGTGCGCATCGGCCGCGACATAGACGCTGGTCTCGACCGCGAAGCGATAGGCGCGCCGCGCCCGGAAGGCGCAGGCATAGGCATAGCCGGTGATTGCGCCAGCCTCGTCCAGCGCAACGAACCAGGGATAGAGGTCGCCGCCGGCCGCAATCCGCGCCGCCATCTCGGCGACGGTCGGCGGCACCGTCTCGAACGAGGCGCCGCTGTCGGTGACGAAGGGCGCATAGAGGGCGGCGATGTCTGCGGCGTCGTCCGCCGTGGCAAGCCGGATCGTCACCCCGCCCAGACCAAAGCGAGCAGCCGCGCCGCCAGTGATTGCTCCGACCGGATGGCTTGCGGCGCCGCCGGGCTCGGGCATTCGAGGCAGCGCGCCTGGATCGCCGGGCCGGCGAGCATCGCCTGCGCGTCGCCGAGCGCCCGTGCCAGCATGGTCCGAGGCCGCTGGGCGAGCCGGGAAAAGGCGTCGCGCGCCTCCTGCGGCTGCTCGGTCTCGGCAAAGCCTTCGAACAGCGACGCCAGGAAGCCGCGCTCGCGCTCGAGATAGACGATCCGGGCCGAATCCGCTTCGATCCCGGCCCGCCGCGCCGCCTCGGCGATCGCGTCGTCGAGCGAGCCGAAACGGTCGACCAAGCCGAGCTGGCGGGCGGTGCCGCCGTCCCAGACCCGACCCTGCGCGATCTCGTTGAC
>JAYRLF010000001.1:0-30105 GCA_041905385.1 Allosphingosinicella sp. | reverse complement strand
GGCGCGCGACACCAGGCCGACGAACCGGCTATAGGTGCCGTCGACGCCGGTCTGGAGCAGCCGGTCGACTTCGTCGGACGGACCGCGCAGCAGATCGGGCTGGCCCGACAGGGGCGTCGTCCGAACGCCGTCGGCGCCGACCCCGAGCCGCTGCAGCGTGCCCTCGAAGCTCGGCAAGATGCCGAACACGCCGATCGACCCCGTGATCGTCGACGGCTCGGCGAAGATCGTCTCGCCGGCGGTGGCGATCCAATAGCCGCCGCTCGCCGCGACATTGCCCATCGAGATCACCACCGGAATGCCGCGCTGGCGGGCGGTCAGCACCGCGCGCCGGATCCGCTCCGAGCCGAGCACCGATCCGCCCGGCGAATCGATCCGGACGACGAGCGCCTTCAGCCGCTGCGTCCTGAGGCCGCGCTCGAGATTCTCGACCACGCTTTCGGCGCCGGCCGTGCCGCGCCCGGCATGGCCGTCGACGATATTGCCGGCGACGGTCAGCACGCCGATCTCGCCGCCGTCGCGGCTCACCGGATGCTCGTCGATCCAGGCGTCGAGCTGGACCGCGCGATAGCTGCCGGGAATGTTCCGGTGGAGCGGACCGGCCAGCTCGGCCATGCGCCGGCCGAAGGCGGTGCGGTCGCCGATCCGATCGACCAGGCCGGCACGCTCGGCAGCGCGCGCCATGTCGCCGCCGGCCGCCCGGATGAAGGCCATCGGATCGCGGACATAGGCGTCGATCTGCGCGCGCGGCCGGGCGCGGCTCACGTCCTGGCGCCAGGTTCCCCAAAGGGCATCGGCCACCGCCTGCGTCGCCGCGCGCGATTCCGGCGACATGTCGTTTCGCGTATAAGGCTCGACCGCGCTCTTGTAGGTGCCGGCGCGATAAACATTGGCGGTGATGCCGAGCCGTTCCATCAGCCCGGCATAATAGAGGTTCGATCCGCCCGGGCCGGTGATCACCACCGCGCCGAGCGGGTCGAGCCAGACCTCGTCGGCATGGGCGGCGAGCTGATAGCCGTCGTCGCTATAGCCGCCGGCAAAGGCGACGACGCGCTTGCCGGCGCGGCGGGCGCGGTCGAGCGCCTCGCCGACATTGGCGATCGCGGTTTGGCCGCCGCCGGTGAAGACGTCGAGATCGAGCGCAAGTGCCTTGATCCGGTCGTCGCGGGCGGCGGTGTCGATCGCGTGGATCACCTGGCCGAGCCGGATCTGGCGGGTAATCGATCCACCGCCGATCACGTCGAACGGATTGACCTCGGCCGGCTGCTCCACGATCGCGCCGCCGAGATCGAGCCGGAGCGCGCCTTCCCGGGCGCTGTCCTTGTGCGGGCTGATGGACAAGGCGGCATAGAGGCCGCCGAAAAAGGTCAGCATGAACAGGAGGACGAGCGCGTCCTTGATCCCGACCAGCAACCGCCACGCAAAGCTCGCGAACTTCATCTCGGGTTCGTCTCCGTTCCCCGCATTGCGGCTAGACCAGCGTCGCAAAGCTGTAAACGGCCGCCGCTACAGCACGACTCGAATATCGATTTCAGCACGCCAACGGCCTTGACGGCGTGTGAACAGCGCCTAAATCGCCGCCATTGGCACTCACCCTTGAAGAGTGCTAACAAGGTTCAATCCGGCGCGGTCAGACCGGCATATGGGATGTCGCGCAACTTAAGAAAGGTGATCGCATGAAGTTTCGTCCGTTGCACGATCGCGTGCTGGTGCGCCGCGTCGAGGCCGAAGAGAAGACGGCCGGCGGGATCATCATCCCCGACACCGCCAAGGAGAAGCCGCAGGAGGGCGAGGTCGTCGCCGTCGGCGGTGGCGCCAAGGCCGAGGACGGCAGCGTCACGCCGCTCGACGTCAAGGCCGGCGACCGGATCCTGTTCGGCAAATGGTCGGGCACCGAGGTCAAGATCGACGGCGAGGATCTCCTGATCATGAAGGAATCCGACATTCTGGGCATCGTCGGCTGAACCGGCCGGCTTCATTCATTCAGCTAAGAAGGAATTCAGAACATGGCAGCGAAAGACGTACGCTTCTCGCGCGAGGCGCGTGAGCGCATCCTGCGCGGCGTCGACATCCTCGCCGACGCGGTGAAGGTCACCCTCGGCCCCAAGGGCCGCAACGTCGTCATCGACAAGAGCTTCGGCGCGCCGCGCATCACCAAGGACGGCGTCACCGTCGCCAAGGAGATCGAGCTGAAGGACAAGTTCGAGAATATGGGCGCGCAGATGCTGCGCGAGGTCGCGTCGAAGACCAATGACCTCGCCGGCGACGGCACCACCACCGCGACCGTGCTCGCCCAGGCGATCGTCCGCGAGGGCATGAAGTCGGTTTCGGCTGGCATGAACCCGATGGACCTGAAGCGCGGCATCGACATCGCCGTCACCAAGGTCGTCGAGAACCTCAAGGGCCGCTCCAAGGAGGTCTCGGACTCCAATGAGATCGCCCAGGTCGGCATCATCTCCGCCAATGGCGACACCGTCGTCGGCGAGAAGATCGCCGAGGCGATGGAGAAGGTCGGCAAGGAAGGCGTGATCACGGTCGAGGAGGCCAAGGGTCTCGAGTTCGAGCTCGACGTCGTCGAGGGCATGCAGTTCGACCGCGGCTATCTAAGCCCCTACTTCATCACCAATCCGGAGAAGATGCTCGTCGAGCTGACCGACCCCTACATCCTGATCCACGAGAAGAAGCTCTCCAACCTCCAGGCGATGCTTCCGATCCTCGAGGCGGTGGTGCAGTCGGGTCGTCCGCTGCTGATCATCGCCGAGGACATCGAGGGCGAGGCGCTCGCCACCCTCGTCGTCAACAAGCTGCGCGGCGGCCTCAAGGTCGCGGCCGTCAAGGCGCCGGGCTTCGGCGATCGCCGCAAGGCGATGCTGCAGGACATCGCGATCCTGACCGGCGGCGAGATGATCAGCGAGGATCTCGGCATCAAGCTCGAGAACGTCACCACCACGATGCTCGGCCAGGCCAAGCGCGTCACCATCGACAAGGACAATACCACCATCGTCGACGGCGCCGGTCAGCAGGAAGAGATCAAGGGCCGGATCGAGTCGATCCGCCAGCAGATCGAGATCACCACCTCCGACTATGACCGCGAGAAGCTGCAGGAGCGGCTGGCCAAGCTCGCCGGCGGCGTCGCGGTGATCAAGGTCGGCGGCGCGTCCGAGGTCGAGGTGAAGGAGCGCAAGGACCGCGTCGACGACGCGCTCCACGCGACCCGCGCCGCGGTCGAGGAAGGCATCGTCCCGGGTGGCGGCACCGCTCTGCTCTACGCCGGCAAGTCGCTCGAGGGCCTGACCGGCCAGAATGACGACCAGACCCGCGGCATCGACATCGTCCGCAAGGCGCTGCAGGCGCCCGTGCGTCAGATCGCCGAGAATGCGGGCTTCGACGGCGCCGTCGTCGCCGGCAAGCTGCTCGACGGCAATGACGAGGGTCTCGGCTTCAACGCCCAGACCGAGAGCTATGAGAACCTTGCCAAGTCCGGCGTGATCGACCCGACCAAGGTCGTCCGCGCCGCGCTCCAGGACGCGGCCAGCGTCGCTGGCCTGCTCATCACCACCGAAGCGGCGGTGACCGAGCTGCCCGAGGACAAGCCGGCTCCGGCGATGCCGGGCGGCGGCATGGGCGGCATGGACTTCTAGGTCCTGCGGTCCACTCGCATGTGAAAAGGCCGGGGAGGTGACTCCCCGGCCTTTTTGTTGATCCTCGCGTCGCGGCGCGGGCCCGAATCCAGTCGGACGCCGCAAACCGGGCACCGGCTTGCGCCGGTGTACGGCTATTGGGCGTTGCCCTCGGTCGCGTTCGTATTCCCGCCGCCGGCTTCGATCGCATCGATCTCCGCCTCGTTCGCGACCATGGAATCGTCCGGCACCGCCAGCATGCTGTTGTCGTCGAGCATCGCGGCCGCATTATCGAGCTGCTTCTCCTCTTCGGCCGACAGGCCGCCGCGCTCCTCATTGCCGCCGCAGCCGCCCAGCGCGATCGCCAGCGCTGCTGCGGCAAGGCTCAGACTCCGTCTCATCAAACATCCTCCCGATGGTTTCTCGGGGGCCAGTCTAACGCGACAAGCGGGCAAAGAAAAAGGGCCGCGCGCCCGAACGGCGCGCGGCCCCCTTTTTCCGAAGAAACAAGCCGAAGCTTACTTCGTCGCGTTGGCAACCTCGGCAGCCGCCGCGTCGGTGGCGTTCTCCGCCACTTCGCCGGCCTGCTCGACCTGGTTGGCCGCGGCGTCGAGCAGGTTGCTGGCGGCATCCTGCGCGTTCGCGATGTCCTGGGTCGCCTGGTCGATCGCGTTCTGGGCGTCGGCGGCAACGTTGTTCACGGCGGCTTCCTGGCTGTTCTGGCAAGCGGCCAGGCCCAGCGCGGAGACGGCGACAAGCGTAAGAGCAATCTTCTTCACGTTTGTTTCCTTCAGTTGGTTGCGAGGAGAACCAGTTCATTCACGCTGGCAAGGCCACCGGATGGACGCATTTGCCCCCCACCGCCTTCCAGCAGCCGACGCTTGTATGAAAGATTTGGACCCGAGTCTAGAGTTTCTCTACTGTTTCAGTTGGCAATCAGGCGCATTCCTCCTCCCGGCGCAGGCGGCGAGAGTTGGTTGACGGCGATATAAAGATATCTTTATATCCGCAAATATGGCCAATGCGTCCAAGATTTTCGCCTCCCTGGCCGATCCGACCCGGTTGCGTATCCTTGCGCTGCTGAGGGCGATGGAGCTGTCGGTCGGCGAGATCGCGCAGGTGCTCGGGCAGAGCCAGCCGCGCGTTTCCCGCCATGTGAAGATCCTGGTCGACGCCGGCCTCGCCGAACGGCGCAAGGAGGGCAGCTGGGTCTTCGTCGGCCTCGGCGGCCGCGACCGCGTCGAGCCCCTGTTCCAGCTGCTCGAGCGCTGGAGCGAGCGCGACGGCGACAATGCCTGGCTGGCGGCCGATTCCGCGCGGCTGGCGGCGGTCCGCGCCGACCGTGCCGCCGCCGCCGAACGCTATTTCGCGGCGCATGCCGGCGAATGGGATGCGCTGCGCTCGCTCCACGTCGCCGAGAGCGAGGTCGAGGCCGCGATCGCGCGCGCGCTTGGGCCGGCCCCGGTCGGCCGGCTGATCGACATCGGCACCGGCACCGGCCGGATGATCGAATTGTTCGGCCCCGACGCCGACCATGCGCTCGGCATCGACCGCTCGCCCGAGATGCTGCGCCTCGCCCGGGTCAAGCTCGCCGAGGCCGGGCTCGATTCTGCCGAGCTGCGCCAGGGGGACATGTATGCCTTGCCGCTGCCGTCGGGCGCGGCCGAGACGGTGATCATCCACCAGGTCCTCCATTACGCCCAGAATCCTGCCGCGGCCGTGTCAGAGGCGGCGCGGTTGCTGACGCCGGGCGGGCGCCTGCTGATCGTCGATTTCGCGCCGCACGAGCGCGAGGAATTGCGCAGCACCGATGCGCATGTCCGGCTCGGCTTTTCGGACGACGCGATCCTCAAATATCTCGACGAAGCGGGCCTCGAATCGCGCGTCATCGAGCATCTCGAAGGCGGCGAGCTCACCGTCACCCTCTGGCTCGGCGTCCAGCCGGCCAGCAAATTGGAGCTGGTTGCATGAGTCCGCTCGAACCTGCCTTCGCGCGGGCCGCCCGGCCATTGTTCGAAAATGCGATGGGCGACATCGCGGTCAGCTTTGAATTCTTCCCGCCCAAGACCGAGAAGATGGAGCAGACGCTCTGGGAGTCGATCAAGATGCTCGAGCCGCTCGAGCCGCGTTTCGTCTCGGTCACCTACGGCGCCGGCGGCTCGACCCGCGAACGCACCCATGCGACGGTGGCGCGGATCGTCCGCGAGACCTGCATTCCGGCCGCCGCCCATCTGACCTGCGTCGACGCCAGCCGCGACGAGGTCGACGAGGTCGCGCGCGCTTATTGGGAAGTCGGCGTCCGGCACATCGTCGCGATCCGCGGCGATCCCCCCGAGCGCGGCGCCAAATTCGAGCCCCATCCCCACGGCTATCGCAACGCGGCCGAGCTGGTCGCTGGCCTCAAAAGGGTCGCGCCGTTCGAGATCTCGGTCTCCGCCTTTCCGGAATGCCATCCCGATTCGCCGAGCCTCGCCGCCGATATCGACAATCTCAAGCGCAAGATCGACGCGGGCGCGAGCCGGGCGACGACCCAGTTCTTCTTCGATCCGGACTGCTATTTCCGCTATCTCGACAAGGTCGCGGCCGCCGGCATCGACATCGAGATCCTGCCCGGCATCATGCCGGTCACCAATTTCGCCGCAATCAGCCGGATGGCGGCGATGAACGGGACGGCGGTGCCCGACTGGGTCGGCCGCATGTTCGAAGGCCTGGACGATTTGCCGGCCGCGCGCCAGCTCGTCGCCGCCACCCTCGCCGCCGAATTGTGCGCGCAGCTCTATGCCGGCGGCGTGCGTGAATTCCATTTCTACACGCTCAACCGCGCCGAGCTCAGCTACGCGATCTGCCATTTGCTCGGCCTGCGACCGAAGGATGATGCCAGTGACTGCCGCCGAACAGCTTAGGGCCGAGGCCGCCAAACGGATCCTCGTCAAGGACGGCGCCTATGGCACGCAGATCCAGGCGCGCCGCCTCGTCGAACAGGATTATCGCGGGTCGCTCGACCTCGGCCGCGACCAGAAGGGCAATAACGACCTTCTCAACCTGACCGGGCCGGAGGTGGTGGGTTCGATCGCCACCGCCTTCCGCGACGCCGGCGCCGACATCCTCGCCACCAACACCTTCAACGCCAATCGGATCAGCCAGGCCGATTATGGCGCGGAAGGCCTGGTCCGCGAGATGAACGTCGCCGCCGCGCGCATCATCCGCGAGGTCGCCGACAGCGATGGCAAGCAGCGCTGGGTGGCGGGCGCGATCGGGCCGACCAACAAGACCCTGTCGCTGTCGCCCGACGTCAACGATCCGGGCTATCGCGAGGTCGATTTCGACTTCGTCTCGGACGTCTATCTCGAGCAGATCGAGGCGCTGGTCGAAGGCGGCGCCGATTTCGTGCTGATCGAGACCGTGTTCGACACGCTCAACGCCAAGGCGGCGATCCATGCCGCCCGCCGCTTCGACCCGGCGCTCCCGATCATGCTGTCGATGACGATCACCGATCTTTCCGGCCGCAACCTGTCGGGGCACAGCATCGAGGCCTTCTGGGCCTCGGTGCGCCATGCCCGGCCGCTGTCGATCGGCCTCAACTGCTCGTTCGGCGCCGGCCAGCTCAGGCCGCACATCAGCGCGCTGTCGCCGCTCGCCGACACGTTGATCATGGCCTATCCCAATGCCGGTCTGCCCAACGACCTCGGCGACTATGACGAATCCGCGGAGATCACGGCGGCCCAGGTCCGCGAATGGGCGGAGCAGCGCATCGTCAACATCGTCGGCGGCTGCTGCGGCACGACGCCGGCCCATATCGCCGCCATCGCCGACACGGTGCGGAGCTATGCGCCGCGCCCGCTCGCCGATCCGCCGCGCCGCACCCTGCTCGCCGGCATCGAGCCGATGACCCTCGCCGCCTGACACTTTCGGAAATCATGACCACCAATCTGCGAAGCACTTTCGTCAATATTGGCGAGCGCACCAACGTCACCGGCTCGGCCCGGTTCAAGAAGCTGGTCATGGCCGGCGATTATGCGGCCGCGGTCGAGGTCGCGCGCCAGCAGGTCGAGAACGGCGCCCAGGTCATCGACGTCAACATGGACGAAGGCCTGCTCGACGCCGAGCTGGCGATGACCACCTTCCTCAAGCTGATCGCCGCCGAGCCCGACATCGCCCGCGTGCCGGTGATGATCGACAGCTCGAAATGGAGCGTGATCGAGGCCGGCCTCAAATGCGTGTCGGGCAAGCCGATCGTCAATTCGATCAGCCTCAAGGAAGGCGAGGAGGAGTTCCTTCGCCTCGCCGGCCTGGTCCGCGATTATGGCGCCGCCGTCGTCGTGATGGCGTTCGACGAGACCGGCCAGGCCGACAGCAAGGTGCGCAAGGTCGAGATTTGCGGCCGCGCCTACGACCTGCTCGTCGCCAACGGCTTTCCGCCCGAAGACATCATCTTCGATCCCAACATCTTCGCGGTCGCGACCGGGATCGACGAGCATCGCCGCTATGCCGTCGACTTCATCGAGGCGTGCCGCGAGATCAAGCTGCGCTGTCCGCACGTCCACTTGTCGGGCGGCCTCTCCAACCTCAGCTTCTCGTTCCGCGGCAACGAGCCGGTGCGCCGGGCGATGCACTCGGTCTTCCTCTTTCATGCGATTCCGGCCGGGCTCGACATGGCGATCGTCAATGCCGGCCAGCTCGACGTCTACGACACGATCGACCCGGAGCTGCGCGACGCCTGCGAGGACGTCATCCTCGACCGCCGCGACGACGCGACCGAGCGGCTGGTGGCGCTCGCCGAGAAATATCTCGGCCAGGATCCGGCGCGCGAGAAGGAGGCCGCCGAATGGCGCGGCTGGCCGGTCGCGAAGCGGCTCGAACATGCGCTGGTGAAAGGCATCGACGCATTCGTCGTCGACGACACCGAGGAGGCGCGGCAGCTCGCCGACAAGCCGATCGAGGTGATCGAAGGGCCGCTTATGGACGGCATGAACGTGGTCGGCGACCTGTTCGGATCGGGCAAGATGTTCCTGCCGCAGGTGGTCAAGTCGGCGCGGGTGATGAAGAAGGCGGTCGCCCATCTGATCCCCTTCATCGAAGAGGAGAAGCAGGCGAGCGGCGCGACCCATGCCAAGGGCCGGATCGTGATGGCGACCGTGAAGGGCGACGTTCACGACATCGGCAAGAACATCGTCGGCGTCGTTCTCCAGTGCAACGGCTTCGAGGTGGTCGATCTCGGCGTGATGGTGCCCTGGCAGGACATCCTCAAGGCGGCCAATGACAACCGGGCCGACATGATCGGCCTGTCCGGGCTGATCACCCCCTCGCTCGACGAGATGGTGACCGTCGCCGGCGAGATGCAGCGCGCCGGCTTCGCGCTGCCGCTGTTGATCGGCGGCGCCACCACCAGCCGCGTCCACACCGCCTTGCGCATCGATCCGGCCTATGAAGGGCCGGTGATCCACGTGCTCGACGCCAGCCGCGCCGTCGGCGTCGCCACCGCTCTGGTCTCTCACAATCAGAAGGCGCCTTTGATCGAGCGGACCGCCGCCGACTACGACCAGATCCGCGTCGCTCGCGCCGACAAGGGGCAGAGCGAGCTGGCGAGCCTGGACGAAGCGCGCGCCAACGGCTTCGCCTACGATCCGTCCGGCAAGGCGCCGCCACCGGCGCGCCCCGGACTGCACAGCTTCGGCGAATGGCCGCTGCGCGAGCTGCGCGGCAGCATCGACTGGACCCCTTTCTTCCGCGCCTGGGAGCTGGCCGGCAATTATCCAGCGATCCTCGACGATCCGGTCGTCGGCGAGAGCGCCCGGTCGCTGTTCCGCGACGCCGAGGCGATGCTCGACCGGATCATCGCCGACCGCTGGCTGACCGCGCGCGGCGCCGTCGGCCTGTGGCGCTGCCGCCGCGACGGCGACGATCTGTTCGTGCTCGCCTCGAACGAGGAGACCCACCTGCCCTTCCTGCGCCAGCAGGTGAAGAAGCGCGAGGGCCGGGCGAACATGTGCCTCGCCGACTTCATCGACCCCCAGGGGGAGGACTGGATCGGCGGCTTCGCGGTCGGAATTCACGGCCTCGAGCCGCATCTCGAGCGCTTCAAGGCGGAGAATGACGATTATTCGGACATCCTCCTGAAGGCGCTCGCCGACCGGCTTGCCGAGGCCTTCGCCGAGGTCCTCCACGCCCATGTCCGCGAGAGCATCTGGGGCTATGCCGGCACCGAGCACCTCACCAACCAGGACCTGATCCGCGAATCCTATGTCGGCATCCGTCCGGCGCCCGGCTATCCGGCCTGTCCCGATCACAGCCTCAAGCCGACCCTGTTCGCGATGCTCGACGGCGCGCCGGCCGGCGTCACCCTCACCGACAATTTCGCGATGTTGCCGACCTCGGCCGTCTCGGGCTTCTATTTCGGCCATCGCGACAGCCAATATTTCGGCGTCGCCCGGATCGGCCGCGACCAGCTCGAGGATTATGCCACCCGCCGCGGCATCCCGCTCGACCAGGCCGAACGCTGGCTGCGGCCGAATCTGGACTGACAAGGATTGCCGGCCGGCTCGTCCCGATCCGGGTCACCACCAGATTAACCTTGTTCATCCATGGACTTGGCCGCCGGGCGCGGTCATTTCGGGTCCATGGCGAGGCTCATTCTTCTGACATTGCTGGCGTGCCTGTTCGTGGCCGCCATGCCGGTCCCCGCGCAAACCCCGGGGGCGCCGTTTACCGTGCTGGAGAGCGGCGAGGACTTCGATACGCTCGCCGAAGCGGTCGCCTCGATCGGCGGCGGCACCGGCACGATCATGATCTCGCCGGGCCGTTATCGGATGTGCGCGGTCCAGAATGGCGGCCGCATTGCCTATATCGCGCGCCAGCCCGGCACCGTCGTCTTCGACGGCGTCGCCTGCGAAAGCAAGGCGGCCCTCGTGCTCGGCGGCCGCTCGGCGCGAGTCGAGGGCATCGTCTTCCAGAACATCCGCGTGCCCGACGCCAATGGCGCCGGCATCCGGCTCGAGGCGGGCGAGCTGATCGTCCGCGATTCGCTGTTCCGCAGCGGCGAGAACGGCATCCTCGTTTCGAACGACCATGAGGGGACCATCCGCGTCGAGCAGTCCACTTTCTCCGGCCTTGGCCTGTGCCCGGAGGATATGGGCTGCTCGCACTCCATCTATAATAGCGGCGAAGGGACCTTGATCGTCAGCCGCTCGCGCTTCGAGCGCGGCACTGGCGGCCATTATGTCAAGAATCGCGGCCGGCGCATCGAGGTGACCGATTCGAGCTTCGACGACAGCGAAGGCACCGCCACCAATTACATGATCGACCTGTCGGAAGGTTCGACCGGGACGATCGCCCGCAACATCTTCGTCCAGGGCGCGAACAAGGAAAATTACTCGGCCTTCATCTCGGTCGCGCCGGAAGGCCGCAGCCACAGCTCGGCCGGTCTCGCCGTGACCGACAACCAGGCCGACATCGTGCCGGGCGTCAATCGCCGCACCGCCTTCGTCGCCGATGCCAGCGGCGAAGCGATCGAGATCGCCAACAACCGGCTCGCCGCGCAGATCACCCGGCTCGAGCGGCGCTGAGCCCTTATCCTTGCACGCCGCCGTGCTATAGCGCGGCCAGAATGAACCGGGTCGGGGCCACTCTTCTTCTTCTGCTGACGCTGCTCGGCTTCGCCATGCCGGCGGCCGCGCAGAACCGGATGGCCGTGTCGCTGCTCCCGGAATCGGCCGCGGTCGCGCCGGGCGGCACCATCACCCTCGCCTTCGTCATGCGGCCGAGCCCCGGCTGGCACGGCTATTGGCTGAACCCGGGCGACGCCGGCACGCCGCCGCGCGTGGCATGGCGGCTGGAACAGGGCTGGCAGGCCGGGCCGATCCGTTATCCGGTGCCCGACCGGCTGATCCTGTTCGGCCTGATGAACTATGTGTACGAGCGGGATTACGCGCTGCTCGTCGACATCGCCGTGCCAGCTTCGGCCGAGCCGGGGGCGACGGTGCCGATCGACGCCCGCTTCGACTATCTGGTCTGCACCAACGAGCTCTGCGTGCCCGAGACGGCGAACGTCTCGACCCAGGTCGCGATCGGCGCGCCGCGGGCCCGCAACGCCGCCTTCGACGCCTATCGCCAGGCTCTGCCGCGGCCGCTCGGCAGCGACGGCCGCTTCGCGCGCGCCGGCAATCGCCTGCGCGTCGCCATCCCGCTGCCGGCCAATGTTGCGGTCGATGATCCTTATTTCTACCCCGCCAGCGAGGGCTCTTTCGCTTATGCGGCGCCGCAGAGCGTGTCGCGCAGCGGCGACACCTTGATCGTCGAATCGGACGCGGCGGCGCAGGCTGCGCCGGCCCAGGCGATCGACGGCGTGCTCGAGATCGCGCCCGGCGTCGGCCTGTCGCTGACCGCGCGTCCGGGCGAGGTTCCGCCGGCAGGAACGCCGGTCGCGACTGGCGGCGAGGACTCGCCGGACAGCGACGCCACTTTCTCCAATGTCCTGCTCGCCCTGCTCGGCGCGCTGGTCGGGGGCCTGATCCTCAATATCATGCCCTGCGTCTTCCCGATCCTGAGCCTGAAGGCGCTGAGCCTAGTTCGGGCCGGCGAGACCGAGGGCGCCGCCCGCACCGAGGCCCTGGCCTATGCCGCCGGCGTGATCCTGACCTGTCTCGCGCTCGGCGGCCTGCTGCTCGCCTTGCGCGCCGGCGGCGCGGTCGCCGGCTGGGCGTTCCAGCTCCAGGATCCGCGCGTGATCCTGTTTCTGCTGCTGCTGATCACCGCAATCGCGCTCAACCTCGCCGGCCTGTTCCACCTGCCGGCGCTGACCGGCGGCGATGGGCTCGCCCGATCCGGCGGCGCCCGCGGCGCCTTCTTCACCGGCGCGCTCGCCGCCTTCGTGGCGACGCCTTGCACGGGTCCGTTCCTCGGCTTCGCGCTCGGCGCCGCGATGATCCTGCCGACGCTTGCGGCGCTCGCCATCTTCGCCGGCCTCGGCCTCGGCCTCGCTCTGCCCTTCCTGCTGCTCGGCTTCGTGCCGGCGCTGCGCCGCCGCCTACCCAAGCCGGGCGAATGGATGCGCACCTTCCAGCGCATCCTTGCGATCCCGATGTTCGCGACCGCGCTCGGCCTCGCCTGGATCCTCGGCCGCCAGGCCGGCGTCGACGGCATGGCGCTCGGACTCGGCGCGGCGATCCTGCTCGGCCTCGGCCTGTGGTGGCTCGGGCTCAGGCAGGGCCGCGGCCGCATCTGGCTGCCTTTGCTGGTGGTGCTGGGCGCGCTGCTCGGGCCGCTGCCGTTCGCCCGGACCGCCCCGGTCGTGGCGGCGCCGATCGAAAGTCCGCTCGGCGCCGAGCCGTTCAGCGAGGCGCGGCTGGCCGCGTTGCGCAGCCAGCGCAGCCCGGTCTTCGTCTATTTCACTGCCGATTGGTGCCTGACCTGCAAGGTCAACGAGCGTGCCGCGCTCGAGCAGGACGAGGTCGTCGCCGCCTTCCGCGCCCGCGGCATCAGGGTGCTGGTCGGCGACTGGACTCGCGGCGATGTCGAGATCGGCCGATTCCTCGAGCGTCACGGCCGCTCGGGCGTGCCGCTCTATCTCTATTATGCGCCGGGCGCGGAAGCGGAGATCCTGCCCCAGGTGCTCACGGTCGGCCGGCTCACCGCCCTCGGCGACTAGTAGAGCCCCGGACGCTTCTTGGGTGCGCGCCGATCGCCGGGTTGCGCGTCCTTGTCCCGGTGCAGGGGGATCGCCGCATCCTTCTTGGCGGCCTTGGCAGGTTGGCGGACCGCGGCCTCGCGCGGTGGCCAGATTGTGTCCCGAGCTGTTACGAGCTTTATCATCACCGCGAACCACTCCGCGCCGTCGGACGGGGTTCGCTATGGCGCATTGCATGGCGGCGGTCTTGAATCAGGTTCGCATGGCCACGCAGGGCCGACGGATTGGAAAGGCAGTTCAGCGGCTTAACGGATGGCGGGCATCGGCTGGCGCATCTGGAGGCAGGGCGCCTTCCATCGCAGCCGTGCCGGCGTCTTGGCGCTGTGGTCGCCGAGAACGCGGGTGAGGTGGGCCTGGTCGGAAAAGCCGGTTTCCGCCGCGACCTCGCAGATCGGCATGCCCGTGCCCCAGAGCAGGCCGCGCGCATAGTCGACGCGCAGCGCCAGGCTGTACTGGCTGATGGTCACGCCGAGATGCTGCTTGAACGCGCGGCACAGATGCTGCGGCGAGACTCCGAACATCTCCGCGAGAACCTTCACGCTTTGGACGTCGCGCCAGTTGCCGTGAATATGGTCGACCACGTTCATCAGCCATTCCGGCCGCTTGCGGGTCACATAGGAACGGCCGGCGTCGAGCAGATCCTGGAGCGCGACCGTGATCAGCTCAATCTCCTGCCGCTCCGCGATCGCGAGCAGCGCGCGCCAGACCAAAGTGTAGAAGGTCGCCGGCAAGGGCGTGCTCACCTTCGCCCAGGACGGGCTGCTCCGCGGAATCTCGATCGCGAGCACATGGGTAGGCCCCTGGAAGCGAAGCGCATGCTCATAGCCGCGCGGATGGTAGGTCAGCCGGCGCTTGATGATCTGGCCGCTGCCGGCGAATTCGACGCAGGGTCCGCCGACGCCATAGACCAGGGAGTCGCTATCGTGGCGGTGCAGCGGAACGCAGCAGTCAGTGTCGTAGAATCCGTGCCGCAGCGTGGCCGCCGGCGTTTCGACCAGATGCGCCAGCCGGGCCTCTCCGGCATTGGCGGCCGGCTCGCCCAAGGTTCCCCAGCGCGCCGCGCCATCGGCGGGCCGCCGCGAAAGTGCAGAATCGGATCGTCGTTCCAGCATCGCGCGACCCCACAAGGCGCCGCGATAACGCTAACTTTAGTCGGAATCGGACGATATCGCCGTTCGCCCAACGGCGCGTTATATTCGGCGAACGACCGCAGTCGTTGCTATCGGCGCCCGCCGCGCTCCCAGACTTTCTGGCCGCCGACGAAGGTCTCGAGCACCTGCGTACCGCGAATCTCGCGCTGGTCGGTCAGCGCGAAGATGTCGCGGTCGATGAAGATGAAATCGGCCATCCGGCCCTGCTCGAGCGTGCCGAGCCGGTCCTCGGCGAAGGAGGCATAGGCCGCGCCGCGGGTGAAGGCGGCGAAGGCCTGCTCCATCGTCAGCCGCTGCTGCGGCAGCCAGCCGCCCGGCGGATTGCCCTGCGCGTCCTCGCGGCTGATCGCGGCGGCGAGGCCGTGAAACGGATTGGAGCTCTCGACCGGGAAATCGGAGCCGAAAGCGAGCGGAACGCGATTGTCGAGCATCGAGCGCCAGGCATAGGCGCCCTGCAGCCGCTCGAGCCCCATCCGCGCTTCCGCCATCAGCCGGTCGCTGGTCTGGTGGACCGGCTGCATCGACGCGATCGTGCCGTGCCGGGCGAAGCGCGGCAGGTCGGCAGGGTCGATGATCTGGGCATGCTCGATCCGCCAGCGCCGGTCGCCTTCATAGGTGTCGGCCAGCTCGTCGATCGCATCGAGCAGGGTCGCATTGGCCTGGTCGCCGATCGCGTGCACGGCGACCTGGAATCCGTCCATTGCCGCCCGGCTCATCAGATTCTTGAGCACCGTGTCGGTCGTCAGCGGCAGCCCGCGCTGGCCGGCGGCGTCGCGATAAGGCTGCTTCAGCCAGGCGCCGCGCGAGCCGAGCGCGCCGTCGAGATAGAGCTTCACGCCGACCATGCGCAGCCGGCCGTCATAGAGCCAGGGAGTCGGCCGGGTGCCGCCGACCGCGAGCAGATTTTCGATCCCCGCCGCATAGGACAGGACCCGGACGTTGAGCCGCCCCGCATCGCCGGCGCGGCGCATCACCAGCCAATCCTCGGCGCTGGTGCCCATGTCGGCGACCGCGGTGACGCCGTTCGACAACAGGATCTCCTGGGCGCGCGCCAGCGCCCCGTCGCGCTGGATCGGCAGCGGCGGCGGCACCGCGCGCCGCATCAGGTCCATTGCTGCGTCGACGAACACGCCCGACGGATTGCGCCCCGTCCGCTCGATCCGGCCGCCCGAAGGCGCCTGGCTCGCGGCGGTGACGTTGGCCTCGCGCATCGCGGCGCTGTTCGCCCAGCCGGCATGGCCGTCGACGCGCACGAGCCAGACCGGCCTGCCCGGCACCACCGCGTCGAGATCGGCGGCGGTCGGGAACCGGCCGAGCCCCCAGCGCTCCTGGTTCCAGCCGCGGCCGATGATCCAGCGCGGGCTTGGATTGGCGGCGGCATATTCGGCGATCCGCCGCTGCGCCTCCTCGAGGCTGTTGGTATCGCTGAGGTCGAGCTGGAGCGCGCCGAGGCCGAGCCCCATGACATGGCCGTGCGCGTCGATCAGGCCCGGGATCAGCGTCCGGCCGCGGCCGTTCAGCAGGAAGCGCGTGCGTTCCGGCCGGCGGTCGCCGCGCTGGAGCAATTGCCGCACCCGGCCGTCGTCGCCGATCCACAATCCGTTGAACCGCTGCAGCCGGCCATCCTCGCGCAGCGTGTAGCCGTTGACGTTCTCGACCAACGTGTCGGCCGCTGCCGGCGTGGACAGGAACAAGGCGGCGAGGCCGAGCAGGAGGCGCGAGAGCAGGGTCTGGATCATGGGGCCTCGGGATAAGGAGAGTTTGCCCGCCGCGCCAGATGGTCTACGTCGCGCCCATGGCCACGCCTGCCCGAAATGCGCCGCTCCCTTTCGGAATCGACGAAATCCGCGCCGCCGCGGCCCGGATCGAAGGCGCCGTCGTCCGGACCCCGACGGTGCTCAGCCGCGCGCTGTCGGAGCGGGTCGGCGCCACGGTCTACGTCAAGTTCGAGAACCTTCAGCACACCGGCGCCTATAAGGAGCGCGGCGCGCTCAACAAATTGCTGCAGATGCCGCCCGAGACCCGCGCCCGCGGCGTGATCGCCTCTTCCGCCGGCAATCACGCCCAGGCGGTCGCCTATCATGCGCGCCGCCTGGGCGTGCCGGCGGTGATCGTCATGCCGGCCTCGACCCCGACCGTGAAGGTGAGCCAGACCGAGGGCCATGGCGCCGACGTCGTGCTCCACGGCGACTTGTACGACGAGGCCTATGCCGAGGCGCGGCGCCTGGCCGAGGCGCGCGGGCTAACCTTCGTCCATCCGTTCGACGATGCCGAGGTGATGGCGGGGCAGGGGACGATCGCGCTCGAGCTGCTGGCCGACGCGCCGGAGGTCGACACGCTCGTCATCCCGATCGGCGGCGGCGGTCTGATCTCCGGCATCGCCACCGCCGCCAAGGCGCTCAATCCGGCGATCGAGATCATCGGCGCCCAGGCCGCGCTCTATCCGAGCATGTACGCCCTGCTCGCGCAGGAGAGCCTGCCCTGCGCCGGCGACACGATCGCCGAGGGCATTGCGGTCAAGTCGCCGGGCCAGCTGACCTTCGAGATCATCCGCCATCTGGTCGGCGACATCATGCTGGTGCCGGAGGCGGAGATCGAGGCCGGCATCGCGCTGCTGGTCCAGGCCGAGAAGACCGTCGCCGAAGGCGCCGGCGCGGTCGGGATCGGCGCGCTGCTCGCCCATCCGGAGCGGCTCAAGGGGCGCACGATCGGCCTCGTCCTGACCGGCGGCAATATCGACACCCATCTGCTCGCCAACGTGCTGCTGCGCGATCTCGCCCGTTCGGGGCGGATGACCCGGCTCAGGATCGAGCTTCAGGACCGGCCCGGCGCGCTCAACCATGTGATGGCTCTGTTCGCGCGGCACCAGGTCAACATCATCGAGGTCTATCACCAGCGCATCTACACCCACCTGCCGGCCAAGGATGCGGCGATCGAGGTCGAGTGCGAGGCGCGCGACGTCGCCCAGATCGAGCGGTTGACCGAGGCGTTGCGCGCCGACGGGCTCGTCGTCCGGCCGGTCGCGCTCGACTGATCGGATCGAGCGAGGAGCAGAGCATGAAGAAGGGATCCTGCCTGTGCGGCGCGGTCACGTTCGAGGTTGCGGCCGAGCTGCCCGGTCCGGACGCCTGCCATTGCACGATGTGCCGCAAGCATAGCGGCCACTATTTCGCGTCGACCGACGTGCCGAAGTCGGCGCTGACCGTCGCCGGCGCCGACAAGGTCAGCTGGTATCGATCGTCGGAGAAGGTGCGGCGCGGTTTCTGCGGAACCTGTGGATCCTCGCTCTTCTGGGAGCCGCTCCACCGTGACTGGATCGGGGTCGCGATGGGCGCCTTCGACTCGCCGACCGACACAAGGCTCGCGATCCATATCTTCGTCGCCGAGAAGGGCGACTATTACGACATCGCCGACGGCCTGCCGCAGAACGAACATTAGGGTCCAAACTCAATCACCGCGTGGTCGTGATCGGCCGGAGAGGGTGGCTGGAGTAGGAGGGCGCCGCCGGCTGGATGGTTGTCCAGCCAAGGTGCTCGACGCCCGCCAGCATGGACAGGCCCGCCATGCCCCCCGGGCATGGCTGCGAACATCCGGGGGATGTTCGCACCTGTCCATCTCTCCGGCCGACCGCGAAGCGGCGGGCTGTCCTTTGCCGCCCGGACGTCGTCGCTCGATCAGTCACGATGCAAAAGCATCGCTCCTTCCTCGCTCCTAGCCGGACAACAAATGCCAGCCCGTCACGGTCACGCGGTAATTGAGTTTGGACCCTAGGATTCACCACGTTCGTTCAGCCCTTATCGGGAGGTCTTCGCCGCCACCCGTCCCAGCGTGAAACGGCTTGGCGCATCGGCCGTTATCCATGGTGCTGCGATCTTCCCAAGCCCCGGGTCAGGCCTCATAAAGATTTCGGCAACCAAACAGCTCCGGTGGAGTCGACTTGAGCGCACCATTTCGCTTTCCCCGCTTCTTCGTGACGACGCCCGCGCCGTGCCCCTATCTTGCGGGCAAGACCGAGCGGAAGGTGTTCACCGAATTGTCGGGGCCGCATGCCGGCGAATTGAACGACGCGCTCGGCCGGATCGGTTTCCGCCGCAGCCAGAACGTCGCCTACCGCCCGTCCTGCCTCGATTGCGCCGCCTGCATCTCGGTCCGCGTCGTCGCCAACGAATTCCACGCGAGCGCGACCCAGCGCCGGGTGCTCAAGCGCAACGCCGATCTCGAGGTCACCGCCTGCAAGCCCTGGGCGACCGAGGAGCAATATGATCTGCTCCGGCGCTATTTGCGCGCGCGCCATCCCGACGGCGGCATGGTCGAGATGGACGAGCATGATTTTTCGGACATGGTCGAGCAGAGCCCGGTCAAGACCTACATCGTCGAATATCGCGAGCCTGGGATTGCCGGCCAGCCCGGGCGGCTGGTCGGCGCCTGCCTGACCGACCAGCAGGCCGACGGCCTGTCGATGATCTACAGCTTCTTCGAGCCCGACGACGAGTGCCGCTCCGGCCTCGGCACCTATATCATCCTCGACCATATCGTCCGCGCCGGCCGCGCCGGCCTGCCTTACGTCTATCTCGGCTATTGGGTCGAGGAATCGAAGCGCATGACCTACAAGTCGCGCTTCCGCCCGCTCGAGAAATTGGGGCCGGGAGGCTGGCGGCGTTTCGATCCGGAGCAGCGGGAACTGCCGCTGGTTTAGTTGATAGTCCGGGATTGCGGGCCTTTCACTTCCCGATTATTATTTCTTGAGTTCAAATGCTTGCAGACCCGTGGTGATCGCGCGGTCGTGCGATCGCGGCGGGGTGGATTGTGGCAATTTCGCGTAGGGCTCTGGCGCCCTTTTTCCTCGATACATCCGCGCGTCTCCAATTCGGAATCTGGGAGGCCCCGGTACAAGCCGGACCGACCGATCCGAGCATCATCCCGACGCCGCCGCCGCCGCCGGGGCCGATCAACGTCACCCAAACGATACTCGTCCCCGGCACTTATGTGCTTGAAGCCGGACAATATGTGTACGGACAGGGCAGCCACGTCTTCGGGTTCCAGACCGACACGGCGGAGCTCGACGTCAGGGGCACGCTCTATATTGAAATGGTCGAGCCGGATTACGGCAACATCCTGATGGCCACTTATGGCCTACTCGACCACGTCCGGAACACGGGCGTCATCGTCGCGGATGCCCATGGCGCGTTTCCGTCCGGTGTCGACCTTTTCGGCGGCATTCTTTCCCTAAACAATAGTGGCCAAATTTTCGCGCTCTCTGAAAATGGGTCCGCCCGCGCGGTATTCATTTATCAGAGCTGGAATTCTGGTGTCACTAATGACGGGCTTATCGCGGCGCGGAGCGGCCTTACCGGCCAAATCGCGATGGGTTTCCATACGACGGCGGTCGACCTTTGGAACGGCGTGTGGATCCACAACAAGAGCAACGGCGTCATCCTGGCGGAAGGATGGGTCGCGACTGCGGTCAAGGTCGAGATGTATGCGGACGGAAAGCCATACACCTTGGTCAACGAAGGGCGGATTGAGGCACGTTCGCTTCCTGGCGGCGAGCCCTCGGTCGGCGTGCAGGCGTATGGGGGCGCGGTCTCCAATTCTGGCCTGATCAAGGCCGACATAGCGGTGGTTATCGCCGGCAAGCTTGTGAACAGCGGAACGATCGAAGGCATTGTCGCGATCAGCGCCTTTGATCTCTTTGATCTGACCAATGAGGCCAGTGGCATTGTGCGCGGCGACATCTATGCGACCACGCGCGACGACTTGATTCGCAACGCCGGCCAGTTCTTCGGCAACGTCGACCTCGACATGGGTCACGATCGATTCGAAACCAGTGGTGCAGGCATTGTCACCGGCGTCGTCAATCTCGGGCTCGGCAACGACTACTATCTAGGCTCCACCGGCCTCGATCGCGTCGCCGGCGACAACGACCGTGACGAGATCCACGGCGTCGGAGGCAATGATCTTCTGCTCGGCGGCAATGCCGAGGATCTGATCATCGGCGGCGATGGCAATGACGGCCTGTTCGGCGAGCGCGGCAACGATGTCTTACGCACGTCCGGCGGCGACTATGTCGACGGCGGCCTTAACGACGACCGAATTGAGCTTGGCGATTACGGCTTCGAGTTCGTCGGCGGCGGCGCCGGCACCGATACCCTCGTCCTGGCGAACGGTTCCCGAATCCTCGATCTTTCCGCCGCGGTTGCGAGCGGCCGGATCCAGGGCTTCGAGATCGTTGAATTGCGCGGCAGTCAGCAAATCGTCGTGCGGGCAGCCGATGTTGCGACGTTGGCGGATGTCGACGACAGCCTCCGCATCGTCGCCACCGCGACCGACCTGGTCGACTTGATTGGCGCCTGGAGCGCCCTGGGAACCGTTTCAATCGGCGGCGCTGACTTCGCTAAGTATACGCTGGACGGACAGACCGTGCTGATTAGCAACGCGGCGTCGGTCCAGGTCCTTCCCAGTCCGCCCCCCGGCGCGATCGGACTGGACGCGATCGCCGCCGGCGTCGCGGCATTGCGTCCCGGTGTCGCCAGCGGCATCGACTTCACTCCGGACGTTATGCGGGTCACTTATCTCGAGATCATCGAGCCGACCACGCTCTACGAAGGCGAGACCTGGTTCACTGAAGGCAAATCGCCGGCGGTCTACAGCCGGATCGACTTCGCCCGCCTCGACATCAAGGGCACGCTCGAAGCGACCAACACGCTTCAGGCGACGGCGATCGCGATCGACTTCGATTATCTCACCAGCGTCGTCAACGACGGCACTATCAACGTCTACTCGGTCGGCGCCGTTGAGACACCTGGATCAGACCGCAATCCCTCCAGCTGGGAGGGCGCCTTCGGCATGCAGGGCGGTGTCTCGATGGTCAATCGCGGCAGGATTGACGTCTATTCGCTGTACGGCCCGGCCGTCGGGCTCGGCCAGCCCAAGATCTACCGTCAGTACGTCGAAGAGCGCTGGACGCTCGCCCCGGAGTATTCGGAAGTCGTCGGCTTCGTTGAGAATTCCGGCCAGATCCATGTTCTCGCCGAGGGTCTCTACGCAGTCGCGGCGGCTGGCTACGACTTCAAGAACAGCGGCGACGTTCTCGCGGTGGGTAAGCTCGGAGCGCTCGCAATCACCGCACACGACCTTGTGAACAGCGGAACGATCGAGGCCAGCGTTATCGATGGCCTGAATGGGTTGGTCGGGGGCCGGTACTACGAATCGGTCGCGGTCGTCCTGCTGCCCAGCGATCGCGGATATGAGGTGAACAATAGCGGTCGAATCGCCGCCGACGTGGCGCTCGAGGTCCTTGAGATGCGCGGCACTAACCCGAATGCACAGCCGCTGCATCTGGTGAATTCTGGCACCATCGAGGGAAAGATTTATCTGCTCTATGCCGATGATGTCATCAACAATGACGGCGTGATCGCAGGCGACCTCCGGCTCGGGGGCGGCGTGGATCAGTTCGACGGCAGCGGTGGCACGCAGACCGGCATCGTCTTCGGCGAAGATGGCGACGACCGCTTGATCGGCGGCGCGGGTGCCGACTCCTTCGCGGGTGGTGCAGGCGTCGATGACCTCAACGGCAATGGCGGCGCCGACCGGTTCATCTACCAGGCCTTCACCGACTCCACATCGACGGCACTGGATCGGATCCGCAACTTCCAGAGCGGTATAGACAAGATCGACCTGACCGCGCTCGGCCGCCTGCAGCTCAGCTGGTCGGCCCAGACCGATGCGAGCGACGGCTCGGTCTGGCAGCTCGTCAGCGCGGTCGGGACCGGCCGGACCCTGTCGATCCGTGTCGACGGCAGCCTCGCGCGTTCCGACTTCATCGATCAGAACGCAGGAACCACGATCCACGGCACGGGCGGCGACGACTTGGTAGAGGGCGGCGATGGCGGTGACGCCCTTTATCTTCAGCATGGCGGCAATGATCGGGTCGTCGGCCATGACGGCGCCGACGGCATCTATTTCGGTGGCGCCTTGACCGGACTCGATGTGGTCGACGGCGGACCTGGTACCGACACGCTTGCACTTCAGGGCGTTTATGCCGATCTCCTGCTCGGCGACATCAGGGACATCGAGGTCCTGCTCACCCTGTCCGGAAGCGACGCGCGCTTCGGCAATGCCACGGCTGATCCAGCGCAATATGGAATCACCAGTGCGAACGGAAATGTCGCCGCGGGCGCGAAGCTGACGGTGCAGGCCACCGGCCTGCTCGGTGGTGAAAGCCTGAATTTCAACGGCGCGGCAGAGACGGACGGCCATTTCCGAATTTTCGCGGGCCGGGGTGCCGACACGCTGACCGGCGGCGCCGGAAATGATGGCTTCTTCTTCGGTGCCGACGGCAATCTCACCGCAGCGGACAGGATCCACGGCGGGTCAGGTACCGACAGCCTCGCCCTGCGTGGCAACTATGTCGGCGCGACGGCGGTCCTGTTCGACGAACAGAGCTTTACCAGCATCGAGGTTCTGACGTTCTTGTCAGGGCACACCAACGAATTTGGCGGCACGATCAATCCGGACGGATTTCGCTATGAGGTGACGTTGGCCAACGGCAATGTCGTGGCCAATCAACGTCTCGACATCATCGCCACCAACCTGTGGGGAACCGAAAGCCTGCGCTTCGATGCACGCGCCGAGACGGATGGCTCGGTCCGGATTTTGGCGGGCGCGGCCAACGACCGGTTCTGGGGCAGCAGCAATGCTGACATCTTCTACGGCGGGCTGGGCTCGGACGTCATTGATGGCGGTGCAGGCGCGGACGTCTATATTTATCGCGCGGTCGAGGAGTCCGCGCCGGCGGGGCGCGACAATCTGTTCTTCACAACCGGCGACAAGCTCGATCTCGCAATGATAGACGCCGTCCGCGACACGGCTTCGAACGACGCCTTCACCTTCATCGGCTCGAATGTCTCGTTCTCCTATGCCGCCGGACAATTGCGTTTCTTAGCCAACGGCAATCAGACGGTCGTGGAAGGTGACGTTAATGGTGACGGTGTCGGTGATCTCTACATTTTCGTGACCAGCACTGAGCCGCTGACAATCGCCGACATCATCTTCTAACATCCGCCGCGTCATTGGGGGGATTAGGCATATGCACGGCGGCACTGGCATCTGGCGGGCGCTCGATCGGGCGCGGGCGATGAACCTCTCCGAGTCCGGCGAGGCGCCGCCGCGGCCGGGCGGCGACGGCCTGACCCGACGCCGCGTGCTTGCCGCGCTCGCCGGCGGCGCCGGTCTGCTCGCCTTGCCGCGCATCCCCGCCTTCGCCCAGCCGCCGCAGCGGATCGTCATCATCGGCGGCGGGCTTGCCGGGCTCAGCGCGCTCGACACGCTGGCCGCGCGCGGCGTCGGTGCGACGCTCTACGAGGCGCGTGGCGCGGTCGGCGGGCGGACGCGCAGCGTCCAGGGCGTATTCGCGCCCGATTACGCCTTCGACGAGGGCGGGCAGCTGGTGAACAGCGATCATGCGGACATGATCCGGCTGATCCGGCGCTTCGGTCTGCGCATGGTCGACCGCAAGGGTTTCGGGCCGGTTCACGAGGTCCAGATCGGCCGCGACGGCCGGCCGGTTCCGGAGGCGCGGCTGGCCCGCACCCTGCGGCCGATCGCCGCGCGGATCACCGCCGATTCCGATCGGCTCGACGCCGATTACGAGGCGGTCGCCCGCGAGATCGATGCGCTGTCGGTCGCCGCCTATCTCGACCGGCACGGCCTGTCCGCCGGCGACGCCCGCGACGCGCTCGAGGCCGGCATCCGCACCGAATATGGCGCCGAGCCGAACGAGGCCTCCGCGCTCGAATTGCTGTTCAACCTGCCGACCGTCGACGGCGCCCGGCTGACCCGGATCAGCCTCTCCGACGAGCGCTATCTGATCTCGGGCGGGACCGACCAGGTCGCGCGCAACCTCGCGCGGGTCCACGAAGCCGCGATCCGCCTCAACAAGCGGCTCGCCGCGCTCGACTTCACCGGCGCCGAAGTGCGGCTCGCCTTCGCCGACGGCGAGGAGGTCCGCGCCGACCGCGTCATCCTCGCGCTGCCGGCGCCGCTGCTGCGCGAGCTGCGGATCGACGGGCCGGTGCCGCCGCTCTGGCGCGCGCTGTTCGACGAGGTCCGGCTCGGCCGCAACGAGAAGGTGATCGTCGGCTATGACCGCCCGGCCCTGCGCGCCGAGCTCGGCTTCGGCGGCGCGCTGTGGGCCGGCCAGCCCGTTGCCGCCGTCTGGGACGCGGCCTCGCGCGCGCCGATCCAGGAGGGGCCCGGCGCGCTCTGCTATTTCCTCGGCGGCGACCAGGTCGACGCGGCGGCGGGCGCGCAGAGCGCGGAGCTGGCGGCGCGCCTCACCGCTTTCGCCCACCAGGGCCTGCGCAGCTTGGGCGAGCCGAATGGCATGGTCCGCCGCACCCGCTGGTGCGACGACCCGCTGACCAAGGGCGCCTATGTCAATTATCGCCCGGGCCAGCTCAGCCGCTTCGGCGCGCTGATGGCGCTCGAGGAGGAAGGCGAGGTTCGCGCCAGCGGCTTCGGCCCGATCCAGCTCGCCGGCGAATGGCTGTCCGATGCCTTCCCCGGCTATATGAACGGCGCCGTCCAGACCGGCCGCCTCGCCGCCGAAGCGGCGCTGGCGCCTGCCGTCGCGGCTGCCGCCTAGACTGCGTCCGGCACCAGCGCCGCGAGCTTCTTTGGCGCCACCGCTCGATAGCTCTCGGCAATCCACCTCTTGAGCAGGTCGAGGTCCGGCGCCTCGCCGCCCGGCGGGAAGCGGCAGCTGATCCAGCCGGACCGGCCGAGGCCGTAGCCGGCGGGCTCGGCGAAATCGAACACCAGGGCGAAGTCGCGGCTGACCGGCAGCTTCACCGTCAGGCTCAGCACGTTCTCGCTCTTGTCGAGCCAGACGAATGTCTTGCCGCGCACCTTGATCGCCGTGTGGCCCCAGGGGAAATCCTCGGTCGCTTCCGGAAAAGCGAGGCCGTGGCGGCGAAGCGACTCGAAATCCGCGTCCGCGGCCATTCCTAATCGTCCAGCTGCGCCATGAACGGCGGGTCCGGGATCGCCGCGGCGGCGTGGTTCAAGAGGTCGCCCCAGCGCGCAGAGAGATCGTTGAAATAGGGATCATCGTCGCCGACCCGCAGCGTCAGCGGCCGCGCCTTCTTCTTGTTCGGCAGCACCATCAGGTCGAGCGGCCGGCCGACCGCGAGGTTGGACCGGATCGATGCGTCGAACGACAGGAAGCCGATCTTGACCGCCTCGGGCAAAGGCGTCTTGCCGCTGATCACCCGGTCGAGCATCGGCCGGCCATATTTGGTCTCGCCGATCTGGAAGAAGGGCACGTCCGGCTTGCACTCGATGAAATTGCCGGCCGAGTAGATCAGGAAGAGCTGCGGCGGATTGTTGCCGATCCGGCCGCCGAGCATGATCGTCGAGGCGCCGCTGATCCGGATCGAGGCGAGCGCCTTGCCGACCGTCTCGTTCGCCATCTGCACCGCTTCGCCGACCAGCTGCGCCGCCCGGAACATCGTTGTCGGCTCGGCGATGGTGCGCAACAGGGTCTCGTCCTCGCCGACCGGCAGGCCCTCGCGCAGCAGGCTGATGATGGTCTGGGTGGTCGACAGATTGCCGGCCGAGGCGGCGTAGATGATCCGGTCCGGCTGGTCGATCAGGCAGTGCAGCTTGCGATAGGAGGAGATGTCGTCGACGCCGGCATTGGTGCGGGTGTCGGCGATCATGATCAGCCCCGCCTCGAGCAGCATGCCCAGACAATAGGTCATCCGTCGGATCGCCCCCTTGGCTCAGCTCTGTATTTGCGCGCGCGCCTGGCCGGCCGCCTCGCTGACCCGTACCTCTACCGACAGATCCTCCTCGCCGCCACCCGATCGTGCGCCGGCGATCGGGGCGGCGTCGCGATAGTCGAGGCCGCAGGCGACCCTGATATAGGCGTCGTCGGTGCAGATGCCGTTGACCGCGTCGAACGCGACCCAGCCGAGATGCTCGACCCAGGCCTCGGCCCAGGCATGGGCGGCTTCCTGGAAATGCATGCCGTCGCGGCGGAACAGGTGGCCGGAAACGTAGCGGGCCGCCACCCCGGCCTTGCGGCAGGCGGCGATGAACATGTGGCTGAAATCCTGGCAGACGCCGTGGCCGGCGGCGCAGGCCTGCTCCGCGGTCGTCTCGACCTCGGTCGCCTCGGTGTCGAAGGCGATCCCGGCATGCAGCCGCCCGGCGAGCTTATGCAGCCGGTCGAGGTCCGTGCCGCGACCGGTCTCGAGCAGCGCCGCCAGCTCGGTGATCGCCGGCCCGGCCGCTGTCAGCTCGGTCGGGCGGAGGAAGATGCCGGGCGGGAGATCGTGGGGCAGGCCCTGGACCAGGCCGGCCTTGTCCTCGGTCAGCACCCGTCCGGCGACGGTGATCGACAGGCTCGAGATCGGGCTCTCGACGTAGAGCATATGGGTGATGTTGCCATAGCCGTCGCGGCCTTCGCGCAGCTTGGCGTCGCAATCCACGTCGATCCGCCAGTCGAGCACCGATTGCCCGGCGAAGCTGGACGGCGTCGCCCGCAGCAGCTGGATCACCCGCCGCGCCGGCTCGGCATAGGAATAGGTGGTGGTGTGGTGGACGATGAGCTGCATCAGGCAAATCGGAACTGTTGCGCGATCGCCTGGTCGATCGCGTTATTCTCACGGATATAATCGTGCAGCCATTCGTGCAGGCCGCCCTGGAACACGGTCTGGATGTCGAGCTCCTCGAGCCGAGCGAGCCGCTGTCGGGAGAGCCGGTCCGCCTGGCCCTGCCGGCCCGATCGCGCTGCGAGATGCGACAGCATCTCGACAGTGCCGTCGGCGGACGCGATCAGCGAGCGCGGCATCTCGCTGCGGAAGATGAGGAAGTCGGCGACCAGCCAGGGCTGCAGCGCGCCGCTGTAGATGTGGCGATAGGCGGTGCGGGCCGAGACGATCTGCAGAAGCGTGTTCCACTGGTCGCGGTCGAGCGCGCCGCCCACTTCCTGGCCGGGCGGCAGCAGCAGATAATATTTGACGTCGAGCAGCCGCGCCGTGTTGTCGCCGCGTTCGATCAGCGCGCCGAGATGGGCGAACCAACAGCCTTCGCTGCGCAGCATGCGCCCGACGGCGCCCTCGAAGCCGCGGATCTCGGCCTTGACGCTGTCGACCAGATTGAGGGTCGCCTGCGCGCCGCCCGGGCTGGCGCGGTCGCGGATGATCAGCCAGGCGCGGTTGATCGCCTCCCACGCCTCGACGGTCAGCGCGGTGCGCGCCGCGCGGGCATTGTCGCGCGCCGCGGCCAGGCAGGATCGGATCGAGCTCGGATTGTCGTCGCTCAGCGTGAGATAGCGGCGCGCGGCGAGCGCGCTGAAATTCTCGCCGGTGGCGGTGAACGCCTGGTCGGCGGCAACCACGGTCAGGGCGCTGCGCCAGGCCTGGTTGCCGGCCTCATGGTCGCCCAAAGCGGTCAGCCGGATCGTCGCCTCGACCAGCCGGCTGGTGAACTCGGCCCGCTCCATATAGCGGCCGAGCCAGTAGAGGCTGGAGGCGGTGCGCGACAGCATCAGCCTTGCCCGCCTTCATGGGCGAGCACGAAGCTGTCCTTGGTGCCGCCGCCCTGGCTCGAATTCACCACCAGCGATCCCTCGCGCAGCGCGACCCGGGTCAGGCCGCCGGGGACGATCGTCACGCCGCTCGCACCGGTCAGCACGAACGGCCGGAAGTCGACATGGCGCGGTGCGATGCCGAGATCGGTGAAGGTCGGCACGGTCGACAGCGCCAGCGTTGGCTGGGCGATATAGCGATGCGGCTCCGCCTCGAGCGCGGCGCGGAACTCGGATATTTCCTTCTTCGACGCGGTCGGACCGATCAGCATGCCGTAGCCGCCCGATCCGTCGACCAGCTTCACCACCAGCTTGGCCAGATTGTCGAGCACGTAGCGCAGCGCCTCGGGCTCGCGGCAGCGCCAGGTCTCGACGTTGGGAAGCTTCGCCTCCTCGCCGGTATAATAGCGGACGATCTCGGGCATGTAGGAATAGATCGCCTTGTCGTCGGCGATGCCGGTGCCGGGCGCATTGGCGAGCGTCACGTTGCCGGCGAGCCATGCCGCCATCAACCCCGGCACGCCGAGCGCGCTGTCCGCCCGGAAGACGAGCGGATCGAGGAAGGCGTCGTCGATCCGCCGGTAGATGACGTCGACGCGGACGCGGCCGTGGATGGTGCGCATCCAGACGATGTCGTCGTCGACCTCGAGGTCGCTGCCCTCGACCAGCTCGATCCCCATATTGTCGGCGAGGAAGCTGTGCTCGTAATAGGCCGAATTGTAGTGGCCGGGGGTCAGCAGCACCGCGGTCGGCGCCCGTGCCCCTTCCGGCGCCACCGAAAACAAGGTGTCGCGCAGCATCTCCGGATAGGAATCGACCGGCTGGACCGGGAAGATGTCGAACAATTCCGGGCACAGCCGCAGCATCGCCTCGCGATTCTCGAGCATGTAGGAGACGCCCGACGGGGTGCGGGCATTGTCCTCGAGCACGAAGAACTGGTCGGCGCCGGTCCGCACCAGATCGATGCCGCAAATATGGGCATAGACGCCGTGCGGCGCCCGCGCGCCGCTCGCCTGGACGCAATATTGCGGGTTGGCGAGGACGATGTCCTCTGGGATCACCTTGTCGGCGAGGATCCGGCGGGCGCCATAGACGTCCTCGATGAAGGCGTTGATCGCGCGCACCCTTTGCTCGAGCCCGGCCGAAAGCCCCGCCCATTCCGAGGCGGAGAAGATGCGGGGGATGATGTCGAACGGGATGATCCGCTCGGCCGCGCTTTCATTGCCGTAGACCGCGAAGGTGATGCCGAGGCTGCGGAAGGCGGATTCGGCCGCCTGCTGGCGCCGGTCGAGTTCTGCGGGCGGCGTTTCGGACAGCCAGGCGGCGAGGGGCTCGAGATCGGGGCGCGCGGCCTGGCTCCGGCCATCCCCCCAAAGCTCGTCGAACGCTCGCCTCTGCGCCATCGCCCCTCGCTGCCGGCGCCGAACCGCGCCGCCGGCGTAACAATGCACGAAAGGCCAAGTCGGTCCAATCGATTTGCTGCACTGCCGCAACGCGCCTAGGATGAGCGGCAACGGAGAGGGGGATCGAAATGCGCACCGAACTCGTCGTGCTCGCCTGGGGCTGCGTCCTCGGCATCGTCCACATCTGGGCGGCGGTGCGGGTCAAGACCCGCCAATATGGCGCGAAGTGGAATGTCGGCGCCCGCGACGAGGAACTGCCGGCGCCGGAGCCGATCGTCGGCCGGCTCGCCAGGGCGCAGGCCAATTATTTCGAGACCTTCCCGATCATGGCGGCCGCGATCCTGATCGTCGCCGCGGCCGGCCTCGGCGGCCGCTGGACCGAGATCGGCGCGATCCTCTGGCTCGCCGCGCGCATTATCTATCTGCCGCTCTATGCCTTCGGCGTGCCGGTGGTGCGGACTTTGGTGTTCACAATCAGCGTGGTCGGCATCGGCATGGTGCTGTGGCCGGCGCTGGCGGCCGCGTTCTAGCATCCGGATGGCGCTATCGAGGCGCACCCTGCTCGCGAGCGGCGGAGCGGCCTGCATTGCCGCTCTGTCGGAATCGGCGCTGGCCGGCTTGCAAGGCGCGGCCGATGGGGGCGACTTCCGTGCTA
>JAYRLF010000240.1:0-6805 GCA_041905385.1 Allosphingosinicella sp. | reverse complement strand
ACGTCAGGACATTCCGCCGCGCCAGGCACCTCGACACAGCGCCCGTCCGCGGCGAACCGCCAGCCATGATAGGCGCATTGGATCGTGCCATCACGCAATGTGCCGCGCGACAGCGGAACGCCGCGATGCGGACAGCGATCGCGCAGCACCGCGATCGCATCCCCGGTCCGGAACAACACGATCGGGCTTCCCAGCAGCCTGCGCGCGAGCGGACGCCGCCCACCCAGCTCGGCAAGCTGCGCGACCGGGTGCCAGCCCGCCGCCACCGCCGAAGGCCAGAAGCTCACCAGCCCTGCCGCCGCATCATCGGAACCAGCCACGCTTCCAGCATCGCGGCCAGCGCCCGGATCGTCGTCCGACGCGCCGTGCTGAGATGGCCGGCATGGATCGCCATATATTCGATCTCCCCATGCGCCCCACGTCGCCGCTTGAAATCCGCGGCCCCGGCCGATCCGTGCAGCCGCAATCCGCGGGCCATCGCCCAGTCGCTGAACATCCAGCTCGCGATCCGGTACAACGCTTCGGACTGAGGTCTGGTCGTATCATAACCGACGACGGGCGGCGTCATCACGTCGCCGCGCGCCATCATTCCCGCGACCGCCATGATGATGCCATCGGAATCGCGGGCGACCCGATAATGGATCAGTCCGATCTGCTGGGTCAGCTGGACGAAGGCGGGCGTGAAGATCGGGTTCAAGGCCGAATAGCGATCGACATAGAGCAGCCGGTACAGTTCGGCGACGCGCGCCGCCTCGGTTTCGCCGAACGCGCCCGGTTCATCCATCCTGAGCCCAGACGCGGCCAGAGCCCGCCGGTCGTTCGCCTGATTGTTGCGCGGCGACCAGTCGCGCGCGAGATCGTCGACGACCCAGATCTGCCGCGCCGGCGCCAGCACCCAGCCGTCCGCGCGCGCCGCCTTCAGCAGCGCCGGCGACGACCAGCGATCGATCGAGCGCAGGATCAGCAGATGGCGCGGAAAGCGCTGGGCGAGCAGGCGCCTGATGTCGGCAAGCCCCTCGCCTTCCCACCCATCGTGCAGATTGGTCGACAGCAGCATATTGTCGACATGGACGCAGCGATTGAGATCGGCCGCGCGCAGCAGCCGGTCGAGCATCGACAGCGCCAGCCGCGCGGCGCCGCGTCCGCGCTTCATGCCGACGATGTCGATCTCCTCGCGGGCGTAGAGCACATAGGCGCTGTGCGGGCTGGCCACATAGGATCGGCCCAGGCCGCCATCGTCGATCGTCACCGGCAGGCGCCGCTCGCCACAGGCAAGCAAGGCCATGCGCGATGCGACATTGGCGACATAATGACCGACCCCGTCGCGGGCCAACGCGGCGACATAGCGCCCGGCCGCCGACTCCTCCCGCGACAGGGCTTCGACGGTGTCGATCAGCGCTACCGTCATGGGATCGGCTCGCCGTCCCATTCAATGTCCGCGGTCGTCGCCTGGGGCGGCGAGGCGCCGGCGCGAAGTGCCATCAGCGCGAACCGCGCCGAATCGGCCAGGCAGCCGACCAGCGCCAGCCCGTTGCCGCGGCCGATCACGTCGGCGCCGGCGCGCCAGTCGGCGAGCAACGCGCCGAGCCGGCGCCGGCGCAGCGCTGACGGCAGGCCGAGGAACAGCATGGCCGGCGCGAGATGGCGCAGCCGCCCCGGCGCCACAATCAGGGTCTCCTTGCTCTCGACCAGGGCGCGGCCAAGCGCCGCATCTCCGTCGAACAGGTGAAGCCCGCTGACCGCCCGCGGATTGCACTCGATCGGCCAGGCGCGGCCTTCGGCGTCGGCGATCAGGTCGAAGGAAAGATGGCCCGTCATCCCGGTCGCCGCGGCGATCCGGTCGGTCACCGCGCGAACCGCCGGCAGATCGACGGACTCGATCTGATAGGCCGCCGCCTGTCCATGCCGCCAGCGCGGCCGGTAAGCGGCGAAGGCGGTGACCCGCCCCGACCGCACCGCCGCCCAGGAGCAGATCTCCTCGCCGTGCAGGCGGCGCTGCGCGACCCAGCGGCGCGCTTCGGTCGGAACGATCCGGTCCCGCGCTTTCTCGGACGGAGCCACAAGCACGCAGGTGGCGAAGCGCGAAAATTCCGGCTTCAACACCAGCTCGTCCAGCGCGATGGGCACAGTGAGGAGCGCTTCTTTCGAGGCGGCCACATGGGTTTCCGGCACCTCGAGGCCGAGCGCGCGGGCGAATTCCGCGAAGCGCGCCTTGGAATGGAGCCGGCGCAGCTGGTCCGGCCGCGGCGCGAACAGGCGGTCGGCATAGCCGTCCCGCCCTGCCGCCTCGGCAAGCCAGAACACTTCCTCGCAGGTCGGGACGATCAGGTCCGGAGCGATCCTCTCGATCAGGCCAAGCATCGCGGTTCGGAATTCGCCGAAGGCCAGGCGCGGCGGCGGCAGCCGGTGGATCGGGAAGCGAGGCCGCAGCCCCCGTGCCGCAAACGGCGTCACCGAGTCGGCCAGGTGAACGTCCATGCCCGCCGCGCGGCAGGCGCGCGCCAGATCCTGGGCGACCGGCGCCCGCGCACCGGTGATCAGCACCTTCATTCGGCGCCTGCCGCGCACTCGCCGCAATGGGACGGCGTGATCCTGATCTCGTCATTGCGCCGGTGCAGACGATGCAGGCGGTTGAGCGTCTCGCGGCCGGCACGGGCATTGCCAAGCAGGTTCGCGACCAGCGTCGGCGGCGGCACGTCGCGCCGGATCGCGTCGGACGACCAGGCCGAGTCGGCGACCAGGAAATGCGGACCGGACTCGGTGCGGGCGACCAGGCCCCAATGGCCGATGCAATGGCCCGGCAGCTCGACGCCAGCAACGCGCCGTCGCCGAGCAGGTCCGCCCCATCCTCGAACGGCGCGAGATCGGCGCCCAGTGAACGCACCGGCGCCTCCTCAAAAAAGCGCGCGCGCGCGGCAAGGTCGGCGGGGAGCAAGCCTCGCGGCGTTCCAGCGATCAGAGCGCCGAGCCGGCCTCGGCTGCAGAGATGGTCGAGGCCCGATCGCGAGCAATGGATCGCCGCCCTCGGAAAGCGATGCACTCCCGCGACATGGTCGGCGTGGAAATGCGAGAGGATGATGTGGCGCACCTCGTCCGGCGCGATGCCCCGTGCCTGCAATTGTGCGACAATCTCCTGTTCCGGAGGGATCACCGTCGGAGTCAGCCATCGATACAAAGCTTCCGGGAGCCCGCGCGTCGCCTCGAGGAATTGGCGGTCATAGCCGGTGTCGAACAGGATCCAACCCTCAGACGGATGCCGGATCAACGCGGCCAGTGCTGGAAACACGGCCGGCCGAAAGCTGCCCCCGCGGATCGTCGCCGCTTGCGGGTGCGTGCAGTGGCCGGCCCGGAGCAGAGTCAGCGAAACCCGTGTCATCGAGGAACGGCGTCGACAGGCGCCAATTCTATAAGGCATCGCCTCTGAATGGTCCGCAGAATTTTCGCGCGGAGACGCGGAGTCGCGGAGGGACCGGTGCAATGCACCGACCCTGTCGTAAACGCTGCCGTTCGAAGTGCCTCGCTCGGACTCTCCGCGCCTCCGCGTCTCCGCGCGAATCCAAATTGCTGAGTTGAATTCGTGCTCATCGACGACCGCCAAGCGCAAATTCGAGCGTCTCCTCGAACCGAAAACGCGGCGACCAGCCGAGCAGACGGCGCGCGCCGGAAAGGTCGAAGGTCTGCGACCAGGCAATCGACATGGCGGCGTGGCGCGACAATGCCGGCTCCCGCCCGGTCAGCCGGCTCGCGGCCTCGCTCAACCGCGCGATCGCGTCGAGCACCGGCTCGGAGATCTGCTTCGGGCGAAAGGGCAGCCCTGCCGCCCTGCAGATCTCCGCCGCCAACGTCGCAAACGGCAAGGGCGCGCCGCCGGAGACATTGACGCCGACACCGCCCGGCGCCCCGTCCAGTCCCGCCGCGATCAGGGCGTCGGCGACGTCCCGCACGTCGGTGATGTCGATCAGGGCGACGCCGCCGCGCGGCAGCGGGATCGGCCCGCGCCGGGCGACTCGCTCCAGCCGCGGCAGCAGCACCCGGTCGTCCGGACCAGCCGCCGCCCTCGGCCGCACCGCGATCGTCCGCATCTCGGGCGCGTCGGCAGCAATCACCATCCGCTCGGCCGCATATTTGGTCTGCGCATAGGCGCAGGTGAATTGACCGGCGATCGGCGAGTCCTCGGTCAGGCCGATCCGGTCGCGGCGCTCCACATAGATGGACGGCGTCGACGTGAACACGAAACGCCGAACCCCCGCCGCCCGCGACGCCGCGAGCAGCCGCCGGGTCGCCTCGACATTGTCGGCCTCGAAGGCGGCTGCCGGCCCCCAGGGCGCCGAACGCGCGGCGAGATGATAGACGGTCCCGACCCCCGCCAGCAGCGGCTCGAGCGGGTCGTGGACGAGGTTGGCCGGCCGGAACACCGCTCCCATCTCCGCCAACCGAGCTCCGGCCTCGGCATTACGTCCGCTCGCGACCACCTTCTGGCCGCGCGCCAGCAGCGCCCGGACGAGGCTGATGCCGATACCGCCGGTCGCGCCGGTGACGAGCGCGTGGGTCACCAGCGGATCACCGCTCCGCCAAGCGAGATTCCGGCCGAGCTGCCGACCAGCAGCGAGCAGCTGCCCGGCTGCAGCCGCCCGCCGCGGCGGGCGACATGAAGTGCGTGCGGCATGCTCGACGCGATCCGGTTGCCGAGCGAGGCGAACAGGTCGACGACGCGGTCGGCGGGGATGTTGAGCGCGCGGCGCAAATGCTCGAGCGCCGGCGCGGAAGCCTGGTGCGGGATCACGGTGCCGATATCGGCAGGCGTCACGCCGGCGCGGTCGAGCAGCCGCGACAGGAAAGCCGGAAATCGCCGTGCGGTCGCCCGGAACAGCGCCGGACCATCCATTTGGAACCGGCTGGCGGCGAGAAAGCCGTCCAGATCCTCGTGCGGGCGCAGCCGGGTGCCGCCAGCGTCGAGCCGGCACAGATCGACATGGTCGCCATAGGCCCCGATCCGGCCCCCCAGCAGGGCGTGCGCATCGCCCGCCTCGACCAGGATCGCCGCCGCGCCGTCGCCGAAGATCGCCGACGCCTCCGGATCGTCATGGTCGAGCGCGCAGGAAGCGATGTCGGAAGCGAAGATCAGCACCCGGTTCCAGCCCTGCATGGCCATCCCCGCCAGCGCGGTCTCGAGCGCCGGCACGAATGACAGGCAGGTCGCATTGACGTCGAATGCGGGAATGCCGGAGCCGCCGAGGCCGAGCCGCTGCTGCACCATCGGCGCCGTGCCCGGGATCGGCTGCTCCATCACTCCGCAAGCGCCGATGATCGCGTCGAGTTGATCGGCTGCGCAGCCCGCATCGTCGAGCGCCTCCTCGGCCGCGGCGACCGCCATCATGCTGCTGGTCTCGTCCGGCGCGGCATAATGGCGGCTGTCGATGCCGAACTGCCGCCGGCTGGTGCCGGCCTCGCGCCCATGCGCGCGATCGAGATCGTCGGACGCCACGACGGTCCGCGGCAGGTAGGCGCCGGTGCCGGTCAGGCTGAAGCGGCGAATGCGATCAACTCCCGACCCCATCCAGGCATCCTATAGCACCGCCGGCAGAGCTGAAGTCTTTTCCGGCATCGAGATAGGTCGGCACGACTTGCCAAGGTTCAAGAGGTGGCCCGATGCATCGTATCGCCGCGGAACAGCCGGTCGAATCCGCGAATGGGCTGGCGGCTTATCCCCGCAGGAAGCGGATGATGTTCAGCAGCGCCACTACGAAGAAGCCCAGTGCTCCTATCAGGAGCAGCAGCGCGATGATGTGATAGGTCGCCCGCTCGGTCGAGACGCCCTCTGCCGCAACTGGCGCCAGGTCGCCACGCAGCTCGACCGCGCCACTGATATAATAAAGCCCGAAGGCGATCGCGATGTAGAGGATCGGTTTGATTCCCATTGGGCGACCCTAATCGAACCGCATGCCGGGACGCCAGCCGCTTGCCGCCAGGAAGCGGCCCACGTCGCCCACCTCCAGCCGCAGGATCTCGCGCAACGCCCGCCGCTTGTCCGGCGCATTACGATAATAGGCCTTGGCGATCCGATAGCCGACCCAATAGCCGAGATCGCGCGGTCGCCCGGGCGTCGTGTTGTAGACCCAGTCCGAAAGATCGGTCTTGTCCAGGTCGGCCGCAAACGCCGTCTCGATCTCCAGCTCGCGGCCTGCGGTGAGGCCGTGCAGATAGGCAAAGCCGAGATCGCCGGTGGTGAGCTCGGTCACGAACTCGGCGGCGCCCTCCATCACCGAAGCCTGGAGCACGGTCAGATTCTGCCCATCGACGAGCGACGGCGCCTGCTGCACATGGGCATATTCGTGCGCGATCACGCGCACGAACAGATCCTCGATATTCGGGTTCAGGAAACTCGCCGAGCACAAGGTCTCGAGCCCAATCTGGACGCCGGTCGCCGGGCTGCCGATCGCCATCGGACGGCCGCGCCCGATTGCGATCGTGACCGGAGGCAGGCGCGCCTCGGGATATAGTCGGCGCAGCTCGCGCAGCGCGACGCCGGCGCGCGCCCGCACCCGCGGCAACATTGCGACGCAGCGCCGTGCATCGGCATAAATGGCCGGGCGCGTCGCGATCGCCTGCGCGATGCGTTCGGCGGTCGTGTTGCGGGCATTGGCGAAGATCCGCAGGCCCGCCGACCCCCGGTCGAGATAGTCGCGTTGCAGCTGCGCGGCGGTCGGCCTGCCGGCGTTCGCATCATAGAGGCTGTAGAAGAGCCGGACGTCGTCGACCTCGATGACGGGCGCTTCGACCCCCGCCGGTTGGATCGTTGCCGAAG
>JAYRLF010000239.1:297-6820 GCA_041905385.1 Allosphingosinicella sp. | reverse complement strand
CGAGCACCTTGGCTGGACAACCAGTCCAGCCGGCGGCGCTCTCCTACTCCAGCCGCCCTCTCCGGCCGATCACGACCACTTCGGGGTTGGGTTTGGGCCCTCTGGAACGATTGGCCAGCAGTGCTCGTTGGCCGGCGAGGAGGCAGTGATGGATCAGGATGTATCGACCAAGCCGGCCAGCGGCAGCGACAAGAGCAAGGAACCGGCCGGTGGCGGCGACCATGTCCGTAAGGCGCAGGAATGGGGCGGCGGCTCCAAGGGCGCGAAGGGACCAGTCACCGACGCCGACAAGGCCAATGAGAATAGCAGCGCGAAGAGCTGACGAGTGGCGGAAATTGCGTCCGTCAGGGACACCGGCGGGTGGAGTGCGGCGCGCCTGAGGCGAATTGGCTGCGAGGCCGCCAAGCCAATCGACAATGTACAGTTTCGGCGAGTAGAGGCTTGGCGATGCCCATCGTGGTCCGCCTCGACGTCGCGCTCGCGCTGCGCAAGATCAAAGCCGGGGACCTCGCCGCGCGGATCGGCATGACCGAAGCCGATCTCGCTTTGCTGAGCACAGGCAAGGTGAAGGGGATACGTTTCGAGACGCTGGCCGCGATCTGCGACGTTCTCGATTGCCAGCCCGGCGACCTGCTCAATTATCAGCGCGATTAGCCACCGCGTTGCTCGTCCGCATCCGGCCTTCTCGAATGGAGGAAGTCGGCGAGCGTATCCTCGCGCTCATATCGGATCGGGTCCGCCTCCCGCGCCGGCGGCGGCCGCGAATCCAGCTGTCGATTGAGCATGGCGATGCGACGGACAAGCCAGATCGCAAGCACCAGCAGGATCGCGATCGCGCCGTAGAGTATTGCTCGCTCGACGCCGGTCATGACGTGCTCCCGACCTGGTCCTTTGCCGATCTCATTCTATCGCGTCGCACGCGTTGCGCGAAGCCGTCGCCGCACGGGCGTTGAGGCGGCCTTAACCAGCCATGTTCTATGGGGCCTGCGAGCATCGGAGCCCAAGCTTGACCCCTCGCAAAGTCCATCTGATCGCCGCCGCGCGTCCCAATTTCATGAAGGTCGCGCCGCTCTGGCATGCCTTGTCGGCCGCGGCGGATTTCACGCCGGTGCTGATCCATACCGGCCAGCATTACGACGCCAACATGTCGGACGCCTTCCTCGCCGATCTCGGCCTGCCCGAGCCCGATTTCCATCTCGGCGTCGGCTCCGGCAGCCATGCCGAACAGACCGGCCGGGTGATGATCGAATATGGCAAGGTTGCCGACGCGCATCGTCCGGACTGGCTGGTCGTGGTCGGCGACGTCAATTCGACGCTGGCCTGCGCGATCACCGGCGTGAAGCTCGGCATTCCGACCGCGCATCTCGAAGCGGGCCTGCGCTCGCGCGACCGCGCCATGCCGGAGGAGATCAACCGGGTCGCGACCGATTCGGTCTGCGACGTGCTGTGGACGCCGTCGCCGGACGCGGACGAGAATCTGCTCGCCGAAGGGGTGCCGCCGGAGCGCATCACCAGGGTCGGCAACATCATGCTCGACAGTTTCGAGATGAAACGGCCGGCGATCGAGGCGGCGGCCGTGCCCGACCGGCTCGGCTATAACGGCCATGGCTATGCGGTGGCGACCCTGCACCGGCCGTCCAATGTCGACGATCCCAAGCAATTGCGGACCCTGGTCGATTCGCTGATCGAGGTTCAGGCGCATCTGCCGATCGTCTTCCCGGTCCATCCGCGAACGTCGGGGCGGCTCAAGGCCTCGGGCCTCGAAGCGGAACTGAGCGGCGCCGGCGTTCGGCTGGTCGAGCCGATGCCCTATGTCGCCTTCATGAGCCTGGTCGCCGGCGCGCGCGCGGTCGTTACCGATTCCGGCGGCATCCAGGAAGAGACCACCTATCTCGGCATTCCCTGCTTCACGTTGCGCGAGAATACCGAGCGGCCGATCACGATCAGCGAGGGCACCAACCGCCTGGCGACGCCGGCCAATGTGCCGGCGATGGTGCTGTCGGTGCTGGGTGAAACAAAGCGGCCGCCCGCTCGACCCCAATATTGGGACGGGCGGACGGCCGAGAGATGCCTGGCGGACCTAAGGGAGAGAATGGGCCGCTAGGATGATCAGGTTCCGCTCCCCCAGAGCCGAAGCCATGTCCGGGGGACATGGCGACCTGATCATGGATCGGTGACCAAAGGGGAGAAGATCACCGATCGAAAAATCATGCAGCGCGCCGATCGAGGAAGACCGGGCCCTGGCTGAGATGGACCAGCGGCGGCACGTCGTTGCTGCCGCGCCGGACCGCGCCGCGGGCCGCGGTCGCCATCCGCTCGAACAGGCTCGGGCCGCGCAGCCGCTCCTGCGACTCGTCGATGGCCCTGCCATAGGTCTCCGCGAAGCGCTGCGCCGCCATCGCGCGCTCGGCGGCCTCGGCCGCTGCGATCGCCTCCGCGGGCGGCGGCACCAGCTCGATCCGGTCGGTGCCGAGGATCAGCTCCTCCACCTCGCAGATCGGCGCCGCAAAGCCGCGCTCGCGCGGCTCGAACCGGGCCGCGGTCGCGATCAGAGCCTCGAGCGGGCGCGCCTTCGGCGCCGGCTCGGCGAGCGGCAGCGCGACCTGGATCGGCTCGCGCTCGAATGCCGGCGGCGTCGGCACCGGGGTCGAGGCGAGCGGCGTCGGCGCGACGATCGACGGCTTGGCCTCGACCGGAGCGGGCAGGGGCGCGCTCGCCTTGGCGATCGGCGCGGCCTTGAAGATGGCTTCGGGGGCGGGCTTCGCCAGCGGCGCCTCGGCCTGCGCGGCCTCGGCTGCGTCGATGCCGGTGGCGACGACCGAAACCCGGACCCGTCCCTCGAGTTGAGGATCGAAGGCCGAGCCCCAGATGATGTCGGCCTCCGGGTCGACCAGCTCCTTGATATGATTGGCGGCCTCGTCGACCTCCATCAGCCGCATGTCGTCGCCGCCGGTGATCGAGATGATCAGGCCCTTCGCGCCCTTGATCGCTTCGTCGAGCAAAGGATTGGCGATCGCGGCCTCGGCGGCGTGTAGCGCGCGGTCGTCGCCCGCCGCCTCGCCGGTGCCCATCATCGCCTTGCCCATGCCGGCCATGATCGTGCGGATGTCGGCGAAATCGAGGTTGATCATGCCGGGCATGACCATCAGGTCGGTGATGCCGCGCACGCCCTGCTGAAGCACCTCGTCGGCGAGGTCGAAGGCGGCCTTGAAGGTGGTGTTCGGGCTCGCGACCCGGAACAGATTCTGGTTCGGGATGACGATCAAAGTGTCGACATGCTGCTGCAGCGCATCGAGGCCGGCATCGGCGGCCCGCGCGCGGCGGACGCCCTCGAACGCGAACGGCTTGGTGACGACGCCGACGGTGAGGATGCCGAGCTCGCGGGCGACCCTCGCGATCACCGGCGCGGCGCCGGTGCCGGTGCCGCCGCCGAGACCGGCGGCGATGAAGCACATATGGGCGCCCTCGAGCATGTGGCGGATCGTCTCGATCGATTCCTCGGCCGCGGCCTTGCCGACCTCGGCGCGCGAGCCGGCGCCGAGCCCTTCGGTCGTCGTGCGGCCGAGCTGGAGGACGCGATCGGCGGGCGAGTTGCGCAGCGCCTGGGCGTCGGTGTTGGCGGCGATGAAGTCGACACCCTGGACGCCCGAGCGGATCATGTTGGAGACGGCATTGCCGCCGGCGCCGCCCACGCCGATCACCGTAATCCGCGGGCGAAGCTCGTCATGGGCCGGGTCCTGCAGGCACTGCGTAATGTCGATCATCCTCAAATCCTCCATCTATACTTGCGGCGGAACGAATCCGGTCCGTTCTGCGATGGCATTAACCATATGGATCGAGGGCGGAGCTCCGCCATGGCGTAAAAATACGCAATCCTAACAACCGACATCAGAGGCACCCGGTAGAAATACAGTCTCGTACAACTACGCCATGGTGAGGGAGTTAACGCAGACCTTAAGAAAATGGTTAACGGCCGTGCGCTCGATTCGGCCTTCAACCAGGTGATGTTGAGTGCTCGACCACTTCTTCAGCGGGAGCGCCTTGTGCGCGGTGGACAAGGCGGGGCAGCTTGTGCTGCCGGCCTTCGTCCGCGCGACCCTGGCCCGCCGAGGCGCGGATCGGGAGCTGACGATCGGCGCGCACGAATGCGCGCCCTGCCTCTCCGCCTACGATCGGTCGGTGCTGCCGATGCTGCACGCCGATCTCGAGCGGCGCCGGATCGGCGGCGAGGCCGCCGACGCCGAGTCCCATCATCTGCGCGCACGGCGCGCCTTCGGCTTTGCCGAGGCCTGCTCGGTCGAATCCGGTGTCGTGACGCTGCCGCCGTTGGCCCGGCGCCGCGCCCGGATCGGCGCGCTCGCCTTGATCGTCGGCGCCGGGACGACCTTCGAGATCTGGGACGCCGAGGCGGCGCGCGCCTCCGACGATCCCGATCTCGCCGAGCTCGCCGCCTTCCACCTCGAAATCCAGTCTGCTGCGTAAGGAGATTATCATGAGCCTGCTCTGTCTGGTCGGCCGTCACCGGCCACGGCCGCATGTGGTCCGGAACCAGGGCTTCACCTTTGGCCGCTGCAGCGGATGCGAGCGCGACCTGGTTCGCTCGATGGGCCGCTGGCAGACGGTTCCGCGGGGCTTCAGGATCGTCTGGCGCAGTGCCGGGGCCGAGGCCGCGCCGCCCACCATGCCGGTGCCGTCGGCAAGCGCCGTTCCGGCCGAAACCGCTTTGTCGAGAATAAGCATGGTCGCCGCCTTGGCGGGCGCCGGCTTGCGAGCCTTGATGTGGGGCATTGGCGACCGGCTTGCGCGCCCGTCCGTCGGACTTCGTTTCCTGCGTCGTCCGGCTTTGCTCAGACTGCCGGCACAATGAGCGTCGCGGCCCGCATCAGACCTGTTCACACCGGAACGGATCAAATCATTTCAGGACCGTTTCGGCCTGTTCTTCGTTTATGCTATAAAGATGCCGATGTAATCAGTTCTAAGCACGAAATGTCGCCTGGCCACTCAATTGCGATTGTCGACGACGACGACGCCGTCCGCGTATCGACGGCGCGGCTTCTTGAGAGCGCGGGCCACCGCGTCCTTTCCTTTTCCAGCGGCGACGAGTTTCTCAAGGCGCGTCTGCCCGATGGCCTCAATTGCATCCTGCTCGACATGCGCATGCCGGGCCTGAGCGGCCTCGACGTGCTGCGCGCGCTCGGCGAGCATGAGCACGCGCCGTCGGTGCTGGTGCTGACCGGCCATGGCGACATCCCGATGGCCGTCGAGGCGATGAAGCTGGGGGCGATGGATTTCATCGAAAAACCCTATGCGCCCAAGGCATTGCTGGCTGCTGTCGACAGTGCTTCGGAGCATCATGAGCAGCTGCGCGAGACGATGGCCGGCAATCGCGAGGCACAGGCGCTGGTCGAGACGCTGTCGGAGCGGCAGCGCCAGGTGCTGGCGGGGATCGTCAAGGGCCGGCCGAACAAGCTGATCGCCTATGAGCTCGATCTCAGCATCCGCACGGTCGAGGCCTATCGTGCGCAGCTGCTCGACAAGCTCGGCGTGCGCAGCACCGCCGAAGCGGTCCGCATCGCGATCGCGGCCGGGATGATCGGCCACTAACCACCCGGCCGGTCCGACGGCAGGGACCGGCGGGCGACCTTCGCCTTGCCACCGCGCTGCCGCCTGCTATCCCTCCCAGCCGAACAACGGGTCGGGCGTGGGACGGTCATTCTCCATCATTGCGCTGCTGTCGATGCTGCTCGCCGCCGCGGCGGCCGCGCACCCGGGCGCGCGAGCGCGGTTTGCGCCGCCGGGTAGCGGGGCGCGAACCGTCAACCGGCATGTCGCCCTGATCGATGGCGGCACGGTGCGCGCCGACATGGCGGTGATCACCGACGGATCCAGGATCGAGGCGGTGGTCGCCGACCAGTCGCTGACCCCGCAGGCGCTGCGCGGCGCGAATGAGGTCGATCTGGGCGGCCGTTACATGCTGCCCGGCCTGATCGACGCGCACCAGCATCTGGCGACGCCGCCGAACCGGCGCGCCGCCGAGGGGCAGATGCGGCGCGACCTCTATAGCGGCATCACAGCGGTCCGGATCATGGCCGACGATCTGCGGCCGATCGCCGAGCTCGCGCGCGAATCGCTGACCGGAGAGATTGCCGGGCCGGACCTCCATTTCGCCGCGATCGTCGCCGGACCGAGCTTCTTCGACGATCCGCGGACGCGGGCGATCAGCGCCGGCTGGACGCCGGGCATGACGCCCTGGGCGCAGGCGATCGATGCGCGCACCGATCTTCCGCTTGCGATCGCGCGGGCGCGCGGCACCGGCGCCGGCGCGCTCAAGATCTACGCCAACTTGCCCTCCGAACTAGTGCGGCGGCTGACCGAGGAGGCGCACCGCCAGGGGATGCGGGTCTGGGCGCACGGCATGGTCTTTCCGACGCCGCCCGCCGGCGTGATCGCCGCCGGTCCGGACGTCATCTCGCACAGTTGCTATCTCGCCTATCAACTGTCGGACCCGCGTCCGGCGAGCTAC
>JAYRLF010000239.1:0-287 GCA_041905385.1 Allosphingosinicella sp. | reverse complement strand
GAAGAGATGGCGACGATGTTTCGGGCGATGCGTCGCCAGGGCATCATCCTCGACGCCACCTTGCGCGTCTATCGAGAGGCGGAGCGCCGCGCTGCCGGCCCGGGGGGTCGGCCCTATCATTGCTCGCTCGACCTGGCCGCGCGGCTGACCGACCAGGCGCGGCGCGAAGGCGTGACGATCGCCGCCGGGACGGACGGGATGACGGCGCGGGACGATCCGTTTCCGGCCCTGTTCGAGGAGATCGAGCTGCTCGTCAGCCGTGCCGGCTTCTCGCCGGCCGAGGGGGG
>JAYRLF010000238.1:0-6873 GCA_041905385.1 Allosphingosinicella sp. | reverse complement strand
CCTGCTGCCGCTGCTGCTCGTCTCGCTGATCTTCCTGTGGACGCCGCCGCATTTCTGGGCGCTGTCGCTGTTCATCCGCTCCGATTATGCCAAGGCCGGGGTGCCGATGCTTCCCGTGATCGCCGGCGCGCGCGCGACCCGGGTCCAGATCCTGCTCTACACGGTGCCGATGGCGGCGGTCGCGATCGCGCCCTGGCCGCTGCGCCTCGCCGGCCCGGTCTACGGCGTCGCCGCCGCCGCTTTGAGCCTGGTCTTCCTGCTGCTCGCGGCGCGGGTGCTCGTCAATCGCGCCACCGATCCCAAGGAGATGGGACCGGAGAAGAAGCTGTTCGCCTTCTCGGTCGTCTATCTGTTCGCGATCTTCGGCGCGCTGGTCGCCGACCGCTGGCTACTGGCATGACCGGCCGCGATCCCCTGACCGAGGAGATCCGCCGCCGCCAGCGCAGCCGCGCTTTGGTGATGGCGGTCGGCCTGTTCGCCTTCGTCGTGCTGATCTATTTCATCACCATCGCCAAGATGGGGCTGGCGCGGTGAGCACCGAAGCGCTGAACAGACGCAACGGCCGCACCGCCGCCTTCGCGGCGCTGCTGGTCGCTGCGATGGTCGGCCTCGCCTTCGCGAGCGTGCCGCTATACCGAATGTTCTGCCAGGTGACCGGGTTCGGCGGGACGACGATGCGCGCGGCCGCCGATGCCGCGCCCGGCCCGGTCGGACGGATGATCTCGGTGCGGTTCGACGCCAATGTCGCGCACGGTCTGGGCTGGGAATTCCGGCCGGTCGATCAGACCCGCCGGGTCGCGATCGGCGCCCGCAACATCGCGCTCTACAGCGCCCGCAATCTGAGCGACCGGCCGGTGGTCGGCACCGCGAGCTTCAACGTGACGCCGAGCCAGGCGGGGCGCTATTTCACCAAGATCCAGTGCTTCTGCTTCACCGAGCAGCGGCTCGCGCCGGGGCAGGACGTGCGGATGCCCGTGGTGTTCTTCGTCGACCCCGCGATCCTCGACGATCCCGATGCGCGCGACATCAGCGAGATCACCCTTTCCTACACCTTTTACCCGGTGGACCAGCCGCAGAGCGGCAGCTAGAGGTCCGAAGAGATTTTTGACGCGCTTCCGGACGCAAGACCGGTAGCCACTTTTGCGGAAGCGCTTGAACAGGGACTGACGAGACATGGCCGGAGCGAAGAACCACCAATATCACATCCTGCCGCCGAGCATCTGGCCGCTGGTCGGGGCGACCTCGGCGCTGATCCTGTTCAGCGGCGTGGTGATGTGGATGCACGATTACGGCCCCGGCCCGTGGGTGTTCGGCGCCGGCCTGCTCGGCGTGTTCTTCACCATGTTCAGCTGGTGGGCCGACGTGATCCGCGAGGCCCATGGCGGCGACCATACGCCGATCGTCCAATTGCACCTGCGCTACGGCATGATCCTGTTCATCGCCTCGGAGGTGATGTTCTTCGTCGCCTGGTTCTGGGCCTATTTCAACGCCGCCTTGTTCCCGCCGACGGTTGAATCGGTCGGCGGCGTCTGGCCGCCCGAAGGCATGCACGTGCTCGACCCGTTCGGCTGGCCGCTGTTCAACACGCTCGTCCTGCTCTGCTCGGGCACGACCGTGACCTGGGCCCACCATTCGCTGATCAACGGCGACCGCGACGGGCTGATCAAGGGGCTGTGGGCGACGATCCTGCTCGGCCTGCTGTTCACCAGCGTCCAGGCCTATGAATATAGCGCCGCGCCGTTCGGCTTCACCGACAATATCTACACCTCGACCTTCTTCATGGCGACCGGCTTCCACGGCGCCCATGTCATCATCGGCACGATCTTCCTGATCGTTTGCCTGGTCCGTTCCTATCAGGGCCATTTCAAGCCGGAGCAGCATTTCGGCTTCGAGGCGGCCGCCTGGTATTGGCACTTCGTCGACGTGGTGTGGCTGTTCCTGTTCATCTGCATCTACGTCTGGGGCGGCTGGGGCGCCGAATATCATTGATCCGCCTTTCCTCCCTGTCGCTGACGGCGATAGGGAGGACATAGAATGAGCGAGCCCAAGCCAGCGCAGGTGGCCCTTGGCGGCCTTTGCCCGCGTTGCGGCAACCGGACCCTGTTCGCCGGCATCGTGACCTTTGCCCCGAAATGCCGCGCCTGCGGTCTCGACATCGCTTCGTTCAATGTCGGCGACGGGCCGGCCGCCTTCCTGATCCTGATCGTCGGCGGGCTCGTCGTCGGCCTGGCGGCTGCGCTCGAGCTCGGCGCTTCGCCGCCCTGGTGGCTGCATGTCTTGTTGTGGCCGTTGCTGGCGACCATCGCCGTGATCGGATCGCTGCGGGTGGCGAAGGCGATGCTGCTGGCGCTGGAATATCGGCATCGCGCGCGCGAAGGCCGGATCGCCGGGGACGAATGAGGCGGCTGCCAGTCATTCCCACCATCCTCGTCGCCGGCGCGGTCGCGGTGATGGTCGGGCTGGGCATCTGGCAATTGCAGCGGGCGGCGTGGAAGGACCGGCTGATTGCCGACTATGCCGTCGCCGCTTCGCTGCCGGCGCTGGACCTCGATCCCCTGCTCGCACGCGCCCCCGCGCAGCTGCCGCCGCTCGCCTTCCGGCGAGTCCTCGTCACCTGCCGCGCCACGGACGTGGAACCGACGCTGCGCGGCGGCCGCAGCCGCGACGGTCGCGGCGGCTATGCCCATTTCGTCCCGTGCAGGCCCGGCGCCGACGGGCTTGCCGGCCGGCTGCTGGTCAATGCCGGATGGGCGCCATTGCCCGAGCATGGCGCCCGCCTCTCGCTCGACGGGATCACGGCCGGCCAGCTCGGCGTGGTCCGCGAGGAGGGGCCGATCATCCTGACCAGCGCGAGCGCCGTGCCGCCGCTGCTTCCCGGCGCGGCGCCGACGATCGACGAGATCCCGCAGAACCACCGCGCCTATGCGGCGCAATGGTTCTTCTTCGCGATCATCGCGGCGGTCATCTATGGGCTGGCGCTACGCCGGCGGCGCCCGCCATTGCCGCGAGACCTCTGAGACCTTAAGTCCCGCCGCTCATGGCGATGAAGCTCACCATCCTCGACAATGGCCTCAAGGTCGCGAGCCGGTCGATGCCCGGCATCGAGACGGTCGCCGTCGGCCTCTACGCCGAGACCGGATCGCGGCACGAAGCGGCGCCGCTCAACGGCCTCGCCCATCTCTACGAGCATATGGTGTTCAAGGGCGCGGGCGGCCGCTCGGCGCGCGAGATCAGCGAGACGATCGAGGATGTCGGCGGCGATCTCAACGCCTGCACCGAGCGCGACGGCACCAGTTTCAGCGCCTCGCTGCTCGCCGAGCATCTGCCGCTCGGCATCGAGTTGCTCTCCGACCTGATCCTGCGGCCGCATTTCGACGGCGCCGACCTGGTCCGCGAGAAAGAGGTCGTGCTGCAGGAGCTGGGCGAGGCGCGCGACACCCCGTCGGACATCATCTTCGACGAATTGTGGGCCGCCGCTTATCCCGACCAGCCGCTCGGCCGATCGATCCTCGGCGACGAAGCCAGCATCGCCGCGATCACGGTCGACGATCTCGACGACTGGCGGGCGACCCAATATCGCGCCGGCAGCCTGACCCTGGTCGCGGCCGGCAAGGTCGACCATGACGCCCTGGTGCAGCTTGCCGACGAACGGTTCGGCGGCCTGCCGGAGGGCGTGATCGCGTCTCCCGAGCCGGGCCGCTTCGCCGGCGGCCTGCGCAATTCGAGAAGCCGTGCCGACCAGGCGCATCTCGCGCTCGCTTATGCCGCGCCGGCCGTGCGCGACCCCGCTTTCTATCCGGCCCGGCTGTTTGCCGACCTGGTCGGCGGCGGCGCCTCGTCGCGGCTGTTCCAGGCGGTGCGCGAGGAGCGCGGCCTTGCCTATAGCGTCTGGGCGTCGCTCCAGCCCTATCGCGACGCCGGCATCTTCCATTGCTACGCGGCGACGGCCCGGCGCGAGGCGACGGCCGCGGCGGCCCTGATCGGCACCGTGCTGGCCGAAGCGGCCGAGGGCGCGACCCAGCGCGAGCTCGATCGTGTCCGCATGCAGGCCAAGGCCGGGCTGCTGATGTCGCTGGAGAGTCCCTGGGGTCAGGCCTCTTATGTCGCGCGCCAGCTCGCCATCCACGGCCGCCTGGTCGAGCCGGCCGAGCTGGTCGGCGAGCTCGAGGCGGTCACGCTCGACCAGGTGCGCGCGGCCGGCGCCGCGATCCTCGCCGGCGCGCGGGCGAGCGCGACGATCGGGGTGCCGGCGGTCCGGGCGGCGTGAAACTCGACATACTCGTCGGCGAGCCCTGGGCCGATTACGGCCTGGTCGACTCCGGCCATGGTCGGAAGCTCGAGCGCTATGGCCGCTATCGCTTCATCCGGCCGGAGCCGCAGGCGATGTGGGCGCCGGCTTCGGACGACTGGCAGGCGGACGGCGAGTTCATTCCCGGATCGGACGAGGAGGGCGGCGGCCGCTGGCAGTTCGCGAAGCCGGTGCCGCGCGACGGCTGGCCGCTGGCCTGGGAGGAGGTCCGCTTCACCGCCCAGTGCACGCCGTTCCGCCACCTCGCCTTCTTCCCCGACATGGCGCCGCAATGGGCCTGGATGCGCGAGCGGCTCGAGGCGGACCCTTCGACAGGCTCAGGGCAGGCAGAGGCGCTGAACCTGTTCGGCTATACTGGGGTCGGCACGCTGGCGATGGCGGCCAAGGGCGCGCGCCTCGCCCATGTCGACGCCTCGAAGAAGTCGGTCGACCAGGCCCGGGCCAACGCCGCCTTGTCCGGCATGGCCGACAGGCCGATCCGGTGGCTGGTCGACGATGCCGCCAAGTTCGTGGCGCGCGAGGTGCGGCGCGGGCGGCGCTATGACGGCATCATCCTCGATCCGCCCAAATTCGGGCGCGGCCCGAACGGGGAGATCTGGCGGCTCGAGGAAGGGCTGCCCGGCCTGATCGCCGATTGCCGCCAGCTGCTCGACGAAAGAAGCCGCTTCCTCGTGCTGACTGTCTATGCGGTGCGGATGTCGGCGCTGGCGATCGGGGCGCTGCTCGAGCAGGCGATGGCGGGCCTGGGTGGCCGGATAGAATGCGGCGACATGGCGGTGCGCGAGGAGGCGCGGGGGCTGCTGCTGCCGACGGCAATCTTCGCGCGCTGGTCGAGGGACTGACTCTCTCGGGGGACAGTTACTTTTTGTGCCAAAAAGTAACTGTCCCCCATGCCAGGTGCCCATCACTCCCACGTCACTCCCACCCCCTAGCCCCCTCCCGCGGGGCGGGAGGGGGGATTAGTCGCGTGCGGCGCGGATTGCGGCGCCGGCGGCGAAGGGGGCGCCGGCGACGAGCAGGAGCGAGACCGCGGCGAGCAATTGCAGGGCGCCATTGTCGTTGCCGCGCTCGACCAGGCCGGCGCCGAAGATCAACAGCGGCACGGCGAGCGGCAGCATCAGCAGGCCGGCGAGCGCGCCGCTGCGGCGCAGGCCCGCGGTCAAAGCGGCGACGCCGAGCGTGAGGGCGGCGAGGCCGGGCGTGCCGATCAACAGGCCGAGCTCGAGCCGCATGACGACCGGATGCGGCAGCTTCATCAAGGCGGCGGCCGGGATGCAGGCGACCATCAGGGGCGGCCCGAAGCTCAGCCAATGGCCGACCAGCTTGGCCAACGCGATCGCCTCCTCGCTCTGGCCGCGCAAGGCGAGCTGATCGAGGATGCCGGCGGCACGGTCGGGCTCGACCAGCCGGTCGACCGGCAGCAAGGCCGCGAGCAAAGCCGCCATCCAGAGCGCCCCGCCCCCGGTCCGGGCGAGCAACGGGCCGTCCGGGCCGACGGCGAACGGGAACAGGGTCGCGACCAGCAGGAAGAAGATAAGGGGAAGGACCGCCGCGCCGCCGGCGCTGGCCAGCCGCAGCTCGCGCGCGATCAATCCGGTCATGCCAGCGCCACCGCGATCGCGTCATCGAGGCCGAGCGGCAAATGGGTCGCGACCAGCAGGGCGCCGCCGCCGGCGCGGTGGCCGGCCATGGCGACGGCGAGCCGGTCCTGCCCCTCCGCATCGAGACCGTTGGCCGGCTCGTCGAGCAGCCAGAGCGGGGCGCCGCTGGCGATTACCCGGGCGAGGGCGGCGCGCTTGCGCTGTCCCGTCGACAGGATCCGGATCGGCACCTGGGCGAGATGGGCAAGGCCCATGGCGTCCATCGCCGGCTCGTGCGCGCAGCCGTCGAGCCGCGCCCAGAAGGCGAGCGCATCGCCGAGCGTGCGGCGTTCGTCGAGCGCATGATGCTCGTCGGCGAGCGCCACGTCGGCGCGCTCGACCGTTCCCGCGGCGGGCTGGAGCAGGCCGGCGGCGATCCGGAGCAGGCTCGACTTGCCGACGCCGTTCGGGCCGGTGACCAGCGCTGCCTGGCCCGGGCCGAGGCCGAGATCGAGCCCTGCGAACAAGGTCCGGCCGCCGCGCCGGGCGGTCACCCCCGCGAGCCGCAAGAGGGTCAACCCGCCTGCTCCTCGATCGCGTGCATCTGCGCGTCCGAATAGCCGAAATGGTGGCCGACCTCGTGGACGATGACATGGGTGATCAAAGCCTCGAGGCTGACGCCGCTATCGGCCCATTCGTCGAGCAAGGGGCGACGATAGAGGTGGATCATCGGCGGCAGCTCGCCCGAGACCCAGCTGTCCTGCCGGTCGAGCGAGCGGCCGCTATAGAGGCCGGTCAGGTCGAACGCATTGTCGATGCCGAGCTCGCGCAGCACCTCTTCGTCGGCGAAATCCTCGATCCGCAGCACGACATTGTCGAGATGGCGGCGGAACTGCTCGGGCATGGCCGCGATCGCCGCCTCGGCCAGGCGCTCGATCTCGGCCGCGTCGGGCGGATAGGTCTGACCCTTTGCCATGGCAGAGG
>JAYRLF010000237.1:0-6910 GCA_041905385.1 Allosphingosinicella sp. | reverse complement strand
GTGCCCACCGAGGCCGCATGGGCGCGCGCGGACGCTCGGTTCGCGCTCGGCTTCTGGCCCTGGTCCCTGCGGGCGCAGCCGGCGCCGCTGCCGGAGCGAATCCTGGCCGCCTCGGCCGAGGCGATCGTCGATCATGCGCTGTCGCAATGGGGCTCCCGATCCGACGCCTTTCCGGCCGGGATACGCGCAGCCTATGCCGAGGCGCTCGCGCGCCCTGCCAATGCCGTGGCGATCTGCGAGGAATATCGTGCCGCCGCGACGCTGGATCGCGCGCATGATCGCGCGGACCTCAGCGCCGGCCGCAAGATTCGCTGTCCCCTCCGGGTCCTCTGGAGCGGGCAGGGCGCCCTCGGCACCTGGTATGAGGCGGAAGGCGGGCCGATCGGCCTCTGGAAGTCCTGGGCGGAGCGGGTCGAAGGGCAAGCGCTCGCGGCGGGCCACTTCTTCCCCGAGGAGGAACCCGAAATGACCGCCGAATTGCTGCGCCAATTCCTGATGTGCGCTTCGGTACCGGCCTGAAACGAAAATGGCCGCCGATCCTGGCGGATCGACGGCCATATTCTGCTGTGCCGTTCGGGCTCAGGCCTGTTCGGCCGTGTCCTCCTCGGCGACGGGCGCCTCGGCCGGCGCTTCGGCCGGCTCCGGCGCGATCTCGCCGGGCTCGAGCCCTTCGACGCGCTCCTCGGTGAAGCCGGCGACGTCCTTCTCGAACATCTGCGCCATCACGTCGATGCCCTGCGCCTGCATCTCCGCCTCTTCCGGCGAGCGGGCGACATTGACGCTGACGGTGACCGACACCTCCGGATGGAGCGCGATCTTCACGTCCTGAACGCCGATCGCCTTGATCGGCTTGTCGAGCACGATCTGGTTCTTGGCGATCTTGTGGCCCTGGGCCTCGAGCGCCTCGGCGAGGTCGCGCGCGGACACCGAGCCGTAGAGCTGGCCGGTGTTGGAAGCCTGGCGGATCAGCTGCAGCTTCAGACCGTCGACCTTCTTGGCGTCGGTCTCGGCGTGGCTGCGGCGCTCGGCATTCTGCGCCTCGATCTTCTCGCGATTGGCCTCGAACACCTTGCGGTTGGCATCATTGGCGCGGAGCGCCTTGCCGCGCGGAAGGAGGAAGTTGCGGGCGTAGCCGTTCTTCACCTTCACGACGTCGCCGATGGTGCCGAGCTTTTCGATTCTCTCGAGCAGGATAACGTCCATGTCCTGCGCTCCTTATTTCACGACATAGGGAAGCAGGCCGATGTGGCGGGCGCGCTTGATCGCCTGCGCCAGCTCACGCTGCTTCTTGGTGCTGACCGCGGTGATGCGGCTCGGGACGATCTTGCCCCGCTCGGAGACGAAGCCCTGGAGCAGGCGGACGTCCTTGTAATCGATCTTCGGCGCATCCTTGCCCGAGAAGGGGCAGCTCTTGCGGCGGCGGAAAAATGGGCGTGCCATATGCTGGTCCCTACTCTCTTAAGCGTCGAATTCTTCGCGACGGGCCCGGGGGCCACGATCGCCGCGGTCACCACGATCGCCGCGGTCGCCACGGTCGCCGCGCTCGTCGTCGCGGCGCTTGTCGCGCTCGCCACGGCGCATCATCACCGACGGGCCCTGCTCGTGGGCGTCGACCTTGATCGTCATGTAGCGGATGACGTCCTCGTTGATCTGGGTCTGCCGCTCGAGCTCGGCGACGACGCCGGCCGGGGCGTCGAAATCGAGGGCGACATAGTGCGCCTTGCGATTCTTGGCGATGCGATAGGCGATGTTGCGGAGACCCCAGGTCTCGGTCTTGACGACCTTGCCGCCATTGTCCTCGATGATCTTGGTGGCGGTTTCCGCCAGCGCGTCCACCTGGGCCTGGGCCAGGTCCTGACGCGCGAGAAACACATGCTCGTAAAGCGGCATGGATGCGCATTCCTTGTTTTGGCCGATCGCTGACGCCGCCCGATGCGGACGCCCCTCCGGCTGTCGTCTGTAATGTGAACGGGGCGGACAGGCATGAGCCTCCGCCCCGGACGAGCGGGCAAATGGCGGAAAGGCGGGCAAAAATCAACCCCTGAAGGGCCGACTCAATAGGAACTGTCCGATCCGCCGCCACCGCCGGATCCGCCGCCGCTGTCGAAACCCGAGTCGGACGAAGAAGAGGAAGAAGACGAATCCCAGCCGCTGCTCCCGCTCTCATAGGAGGAACTGCCGCTATAGGATCGCTCCTGTAGGGCGGTCAGCGCATCGCCGCCCGAGGACGAATAAGCGCCGCCCGACTGGCTCTGGCCTCGATTGCGGCCGCCCCATTTGCGCAGCTCCTCCGCTGCCCGATCCTCGGCCCGCGGGACCGTCGCATAACGGCGTCGGTTGCGCTCCTCCGCACTCATCTTCCTCGGCCGGCGCGCGCGCCAGATCAGGAACGGGATGCCAAACAGGATCAGCCCGACCGCCAGGAAGAAGGCCCAGGGGAAGGGCGGGTCGACCGCCGGCGGTGCTCCGGCCTTCGACATGGCGGCCAGGCTCGCCGTCTCGGCCGGGTCGGCGGCCGCCTCCTGCATGATCCGCTTGGCGCCGGCGGTCAGCGCGCCCGCAACGTCGTCGCCGGCAAGCGCCGGCCGGATGGTCTCGCTGATGATGACGCTGGTGCGGGCATCGGTCAGCGCGCCTTCGAGGCCATAGCCGACCTCGATCCGGACCTGCCGGTCGTTGGGAGCCAGCAGCAGGATCGCGCCGTCATTGGCTTCGGCGCGGCCGAGCCGCCAATGGCGCAGCAGCCGCGTGCCATAATCCTGGATCTCGAGTCCCTGCAGGTTCGGGACAGTGGCGACGACGAACTGGTGCCCGGTGGTCCGGTTCCAGGCAATGATCTGCGCGTTCAGATCGCTTTCGACATCGTCCGGAATCACGTTGGCGGCGTCCACCACCGCGGCCCGGCCACGCTCCGGAAAGGACGGCTGCGCCGTCGCCGGCGCCGGGAGCATGAACCAGAGCAGGGCCGCGCCAAGCGCCGATTTGAGCAATCCCATTCGCAGCTCCCCGTCCGCAACCGGCCCAGACTATCATCCTTGGCGGCTCGTGTCCCACCGGCCCGCAGCAACTGGCGCTTGCCAGCCCATCCCGCACTTCCTAACGGCGGGCCTTTCACAAAGAGGGGTCGCGATGCGCGCTTTCATCTTCCCGGGGCAGGGGAGCCAGTCGGTCGGCATGGGCAAGGCGCTTGCCGAAGCGAGCCAGGCCGCCCGCGCCGTGTTCGAGGAGGTCGACGAGGCGCTCGGCCAGACGCTGTCGCAGCTGATGGCGGAGGGGCCGGCCGAGGAGCTGACGCTGACCGCCAATGCCCAGCCGGCGATCATGGCCAACGCGGTCGCGACCTTGCGCGCATCGGGAATCGACTTGGCGACCAAGGCGCGGTTCGTCGCCGGCCACAGCCTCGGCGAATATTCGGCCCTTTGCGCGGCGGGATCGTTCGACCTGGCGACGACCGCCCGTTTGCTGCGGACGCGCGGCCAGGCGATGCAGGCGGCGGTGCCGGTCGGCGAGGGGGCGATGGCCGCCTTGCTTGGCGCCGACCTCGCCATTGCCGAGGCGGTCGCGGCCGCAGCGGCGCAGGGCGAGGTCTGCACCGTCGCCAACGACAATGATCCGTCGCAGGTGGTGATTTCGGGCCATCGCGGCGCGGTCGAGCGCGCGCTCGAGATCGCCAAGGAGAAAGGCGCCAAGCGGGCGATATTGCTGCCGGTCTCGGCGCCCTTCCACTGCCCGCTGATGCAGCCGGCCGCCGATGCGATGGCGGCCGCCCTGGCCGGTGTCGCGATCGCCGCCCCGGCCGTGCCGGTCTATGCCAATGTCACCGCCGCGCCGGCGCAGGATCCGGCGGAGATCGGCGACCTGCTGGTTCGCCAGGTCACGGGCATGGTCCGCTGGCGGGAAAGCGTGCTGGCCATGGCTGGTGCCGGCGTCACCCATTTTGTCGAGTTCGGCGGCAAGGTGCTCGGGCCGATGGTGAAGCGAATCGCGCCGGACGCGAGCGTTACCAGCGTCGTCACGGCCGACGACATCGACGCCCTCGTGAAGGAGATTTGAAGATGTTCGACCTGAGCGGAATGACCGCCCTCGTGACCGGCGCTTCGGGCGGAATCGGTTCGGCGATCGCGACGGCGCTGGCCGGGCAGGGGGCACGGCTTGCGGTGTCCGGCTCCAATGCCGAGAAGCTCGAGGCCTTCCGGGTCGGCCTCGGCGGCGACCATGTCGCGCTTGTGTGCAATCTGTCGGACGGTCCCGCCGTCGACGGGCTCGTGCCGCAGGCGGTCGAGGCGCTCGGCCAGCTCGATATCCTGGTCAACAATGCCGGCGTCACCCGTGACAATCTCGCGATGCGGATGAAGGACGAGGAGTGGGACCAGGTGATCCGGGTCAATCTCGAGGCCGCCTTTCGGCTCGCCCGGGCGGCGATGAAGCCGATGATGCGCGCCCGCTTCGGCCGGATCATCTCGGTCACTTCGGTGGTCGGCGTCACCGGCAATCCGGGCCAGGCGAATTATGCCGCGTCCAAGGCGGGGTTGATCGGCATGTCCAAGGCGCTCGCCGCCGAAGTTGCGAGCCGCGGCATCACCGTCAATTGCATCGCGCCGGGCTTCATCCGCTCGGCGATGACCGATGTGCTGCCGGATGCGCAGAAGGAGGCGCTGCTCGGCCGGATTCCAATTGGAACCCTCGGTGAAGGCGGTGATATCGGCGCGGCCGCGGTCTATCTCGCCAGCCGCGAGGCGGGTTACGTCACCGGTCAGACCCTGCACGTCAACGGCGGCATGGCGATGATCTAAATCTCGCGCCACTTGCCTAAAGTGGCTGCGAGCGGCTAGGGCGGAGGCCAATCAGAAACGCCGCTAGGGAAAGGTGGACTATGAGCGAGACTTCGGACCGCGTTAAGAAGATCGTCGTTGAGCATCTGGGCGTCGAGGCCGACAAGGTCACCGAGGAAGCGAGCTTCATCGACGATCTCGGCGCGGACAGCCTGGACATCGTCGAGCTCGTCATGGCGTTCGAGGAAGAGTTCGGGGTGGAGATTCCGGACGACGCCGCCGAGAAGATCACGACGGTGAAGGACGCGATCGACTATATCGATCAAAACAAGGCCTGAGCTTCAAGCGCCATCCGCCGGCTCTCGGCGGTTCGAGCCGCTTTGCTTGAAAAAACGGCTCCCCGCCACAGGTTGGGGAGCCGTTTGTCTATTTCGGGAGTGAATGCATGCGTCGTGTCGTGGTGACTGGACTGGGCCTGGTGACGCCGCTGGGCGCCGACGTCGAGACCAGCTGGAAGAACATCCTGGCGTCGAAGAGCGGCGCCGGCCGGATCACCAAGTTCGATCCCGAGGACTATGCCTGCAAGATCGCCTGCGAGGTAAAGCCCGCCGACCATGAATATGGCTTCGACCCGAACAAGCGCGTCGATCACAAGGTGCAGCGCCAGGTCGATCCGTTCATCGTCTACGGCATCGACGCCGCCGGCCAGGCGATCGAGGATGCCGGCCTGCTGGACATGAGCGACGAGGAGCGGCTGCGCGCCGGCTGCTCGATCGGGTCGGGCATTGGCGGCCTGCCGGGAATCGAGAGCGAGTCGCTCGTCCTCGAGCACAAAGGCCCGCGGCGGGTCTCGCCGCACTTCGTGCATGGCCGGCTGATCAATCTGATCTCGGGCCAGGTCTCGATCAAATATGGATTGATGGGGCCGAACCATGCGGTCGTCACCGCCTGCTCGACCGGGGCCCATTCGATCGGCGACGCGGCCCGGATGATCGCGATGGACGATGCCGACATCATGCTCGCCGGCGGTTCCGAAGCGGCGATCTGCCCGATCGGCATTGCCGGCTTCGCCCAGGCGCGGGCACTCTCGACCAATTTCAACGACCAGCCGGAGCGGGCCAGCCGCCCCTATGACGTCGACCGCGACGGCTTCGTCATGGGCGAGGGTTCGGGCGTGGTCGTGCTCGAGGAATATGAGCGGGCCAAGGCGCGCGGCGCCAAAATCTATGCCGAGGTGGTCGGCTACGGCCTGTCGGGCGACGCCTATCACGTCACCGCACCGCATCCCGAGGGCGCCGGCGGCTATCGGGCGATGGAGATGGCGCTGAAGCGCGCCGGCATGGATCCGATCGATATCGACTACATCAACGCCCACGGTACCTCGACGCCGCTCGGCGACGAGCTCGAGCTCGGCGCGGTGCGCCGCCTGTTCGGCAATGCGATCGGCGACGTGTCGATGAGCTCGACCAAGTCGGCGATCGGCCATCTGCTCGGCGGCGCCGGCGCGGTCGAGGCGATCTTCTGCATCCTCGCCTTGCGCGACCAGGTCGTACCGCCGACCCTCAATCTCGACAATCCGAGCGAAGGCACGGCCGGGGTCGACCTGGTGCCGCACACCGCCAAGCAGCGCCAGGTGCGCGCCGTGATCAACAACAGCTTCGGCTTCGGCGGCACCAATGCCAGCCTGGTGATGAAGGCGGTTTGACCCCGCGCAACGTGATGAAGCGCCTGCTTTTATTGGCGGTGCCGGCGCTGGCGATCATCGCCGCGGGCATCGCCTTTTTCCTGCTTTGGGCCGGACCCGGACCGACCCGGGAGCCGAAGACGATCATTGTCGCACAGGGCGCGACCCTGGCGCGAGTCGCGCAGCAGCTCGACGAGGCCGGCGCGATTCGCGGCGGCGCCGGCACCTTTCGGGGCTTTGCGCGGATCTTCGGCTCATCGGACCCGATCCAGGCGGGCGAATTCCTGATTCCCGCCGGGCTCAGCGCCGACGGCATCCTCAACCTGCTCCAGCACGGCCGTCCGGTTCAGCGGATGGTGACCGTGCCCGAAGGCATGCCTTCGGTGCTGGTGCACGAGCGGCTGATGCGCGTTCCCTATCTCACCGGCGCGATCGCGGTTCCAGAGGAAGGCTC
>JAYRLF010000236.1:0-6929 GCA_041905385.1 Allosphingosinicella sp. | reverse complement strand
CGGTGATCGTCACGCTCACCCTGGAGCGTTCGACCGCGTCCGAGGAAGCGACCTCCGGCTTCCTCTGCTTCTCGATCGTCGGCGGCGCTGCGATCCCGCCCTTGGTCGGGTTCGTCTCACAGCGGAGCGACTATGTGACGAGCTTCATTGTGCCGGCGGCCTGCTATGCAATGCTGCTCGGCTTCGCGCTGGCGGCGCGCCGGGCGCGGGTGCGGCGCGCCGGGGAGGTGGCGGCAACGGTGCATTGAGCGGCGTCCTACTCTGGACCCCGATCCATGAAAAAGCCCCCTCCGCGGGGAGGGGGCTTCGTTCACCAGACTTGCGCCAGGGTCAGCCGCGGCGGCCGTCCCAGTCGCGCCGCTCTAGTCGCAGCCGCTGATGGACGCGGTTCACGCCGAGCTCGAGCTGGGCGACCTCGGGCCGCGTCAGGCCGTTGCGGGCATAGCGATTGTAGAGCCGCTGCAGCCCGACCGCGTCGCGGCGCAGCCCGGTCGCCTCGCGCCGCGAGATCGTTCGCCGCTGCGCGGCGCGGCTGATCCGGTTGTGCAGCTGGTTGATGTCGCGCTGGATCTCGCGCTGGATCGTCGGCTGCAGCCGCCAGGGCTGCGCCGCCGCCGGCGCGACAGGAATGGCGAAGGCCGCTATCGTTGCGGCCATGACGAATTTACGCATCTCGATCTCCTTTACAGAGGCAGTGTCCTGCCCATGCTGCATCAACCAAAGGCCGGCCAAGCGGTGCCGTCGTCCCGACGCCATCGGTCGCGCCCCGCCATCGCCTCGTCCGGGCTGGCGCGCCGATCGCGCACCATTGTTGCGCCGGACGAGGGCACCAAATGGGTTGCAAGGCGTTGTGGGCGCAGGAGGAATCCGACCCGCGCCGATCGGTGCGGCGCCGACCAAAAGGTGGAGTCATTTATGTATCGCGTAGCCCCCCGGCTTGCGCGCGCCTGCGCGCTCGCCCTGTTCGCCAGCGGCTTCGCCGCTCCGGCCTGGGCCCAGGTCGAAGTCCTGGCCCCCTTGCCTGCGGAGTCCGAAGCGAATGTCCGCTTTCCGGCCCCCGAGCCATCGGCATCGCTGCCAGCGACCGACGTCGTCGACCAACTTCGTCCCGGCCAGTTCCGGTGGCTGCCGGGGGCCGAGTCCGCAAGCGGGCCGCTTCGCATCGTCGTCAGCCTCCCGCTGCAGCGCGTCTACGTCTTTCGCGGCGAGACCCTGGTCGGGATTTCGACGGCATCGACCGGCGAGCCCGGCTACGACACGCCGACCGGCACCTTCCCAATCCTGCAGAAGCGGCGCGAACATTATTCCAATCTCTACGACAATGCGCCCATGCCCTTCATGCAGCGCCTGACATGGGATGGGGTCGCGCTCCATGCCGGCCAGGTGGTCGACGGACCTGCCTCGCACGGCTGCGTCAGACTTCCGCCCGCCTTCGCCCGCCGGCTGTTCGGCATGACCGAGCTGGGCACGGTCGTCACGGTGCTCGACACAGCCCCGAACGCGCCGGAGGAGGCGCTGACGCTGGCGTCGGCCGGCTGATCGCGCGCGAGGCGGCTCAGAACATCAGCACGCGATCGTCGGCGAGCGGCTTCAGCTGCAGATAGGCCGGATCGAAATGGCAGACGCCGGCGAGCCGGGCACGGTCCGGAACGCTCAGGATGCCATTGCGCCAGGTGGCAATGCCGGCGCTGCGCAGCTCGCGCAGGCATCGGTTGGTGTGCTCGGCGGTCAGCCCGCAGGCATCGCCGAAATCGGCCTGGGTGATCGGTAGGGCGCACGCGCCCGACGGATCGACCAGGCCGACGGCGTCGAGCCGGGCGATGAATTCCGACAGCAAATGCGCGGTCCGCTCGATTGCGCTGCGCTGGGCGATGCTGACCAGCCATTCGCGCTGGATCGAAGCGGCCGACTGGGCGTCCCGCCACAGGGCTCGGACCACGCGCGGCTGGCTGCGACTCAGGGTCGCGAGCTGACCGCGGGACAGGCCGGCGACGCGGGCGCGGTCGATCAGCTCGATCGTGCTGTCGACCTCCGGCGCCATGAAGATCGAGAAGTCGCAGACGTCACCGGGCAGGTAGAAGGCGACGATCTGGCGCCGACCGTTGGCGGCCACCTTGTAGCGGCACGCCCAGCCATCGAGCATGATGGCGAGCTTGGTCGGTGTCGTTCCGCGCGCGAGCAGGATAGTGCGCCGCCGGACCTCGCGCACATCGAGCGACAGCGCCTTGGCGATCGCGTCGCGCTCGGCGCGGTCGAGCTTGACGTAATGACCGAGCTTGCGGGTCAGGAACGGCGCATCGCCGCGTGCGCGCGCGACGGACGCCGGCGCGGTTTCTGGCCCGTGCTCGGCCGGGATTTGCGGCTCGGCATGCTGCGGCTCAAGCCCGGGAAGCAGCACAGGGACCGAGGACGACATTCCGGCAGTACGCGCCAATTTCCCACTGGTTGCGGCCTCGGTCAAAAAAATCTCGCCGTTAACCATATTTATCAATGTCTTGGTAACCTTTATTAACATCGTTTTTGGTCGCGTTTTCGGCACGATCGGCGTCAAAAGGTTACTGATACAGGTCAGTAACGACTTTCGACCTCGGCCCCGCGCCATGGGCGAGCCGCCTCGTGCCACAGGGCCATCCCCGCGGGAAAAGCGCTCTGATCTCGCGCAAGCCGGTGCCTCGGAATCGTCGTCGGAACGCCCTGGACGGCTCCGCAACGACCCGCATATTTCCGCCGTTTCCCAGCCGCGCCCGCACCCCTGCGGACCTCGAACTGAGGAGATGTGAAGTGGCACTGTTTACCAATCTGTTCTGCGGCGACGACGGCCCCGAGCCGGGCGCCGCCCCCACCGACAGCCTGAACGACGTGGTCGGCGCCATCACCGGCGCCGGCGCGATTGCCGGTCATGACGGACCGCTCGCCGATCTGAACGCCGAAATCGACATCGGGTCGGGCGCCAAGCTGATCGAGGCCGACGCCGATCTCACGGTCGGCAACGGCGCGCTGGTCGATCTCGATGCCGATGCTTCGGTCGGCGGCGGCAGGATCGCCGAGGCCGACGCCGACCTCACGGTCGGCAACGGCGCGCTGGTCGATCTCGACGCCGATGCTTCCGTTGGCGGAGGCAGGATTGCCGAGGCCGACGTCGATCTGGAGATCGGCAATGGCCGCCTGGCCGACCTTGACGCGGATGCTTCTCTCGGCAGCGGGCTCGCCGACGCCGAGGTGGATCTGACCCTCGGCAAGGACATATTCGGCGATCACGGCAGTGACGCTATCGTGGGCGGCGGCGATCTCGCCGATGTCGAGGTCGATCTGGAGGTCGGCAATGGCGGTTCGGGCAATGCCGGCGGCGGGGGCGCGTCCGGCAATCTGGTCGACGGCCTGATCGGCAACCTGCCCGACCTGGGCGGCGATTGTGGTCCGCTCGGCATTACCGACGGCCTGTTCGACGATGGAATCCGCCTCGACATCGGCCTGCCCGGCGACGCCGGACCCACACCGTCGGGCGGCGGAGGCGCTTCGCCCACCGCTCCGCCGCCCGGCTCGGCGCCGACGCCGCCGCCGGCCAGCGTCCCGCCGTCCGGATCGGACGACGGTGACGACAGCGACTGCGGCTGCGACCAACCGACCGGCGATGGTTTCTTCACGGTGCCGCCGCCCGCGGCGCCGGCCGGGCCGGCTCCACAGGACGGTGCGCCGCCGGCTTTCTCCTCTGACGATCTGGCGGACGCGATGAACGGCACCCGCTGGCACCAGCTCGAGGAATATACGCCGATCGATTTCGAGTGAGCCGTCGGGCACGGCCGCCCGCGCCGATGCGGGCGGCCGCTCGATGAAGGGGTCGGCCGGGCGAGTTTCGCGAACGCCCTATGGAAGAAACGGACTGATCTCGATCATGGCAAAAGGCGCCCGGGCCGGGGAGGATCAAGAGGAAACCGATTGATCCTGCTCAACTTCCGCCGGCTCGAGGATCCCAAATCGAATACGAGATCCGGCGGAGCCCCGCGAAGGATCGCCCGTTTTTTGCGATAACCTCGCAATCCAGGCGAGGCGCAAAAATAGGAGTAAAAAATGGCCCTGCTTTCTGGTCTTTTCGGCGGCGACGCGGCGAGCGACAGCGCCCTCGACCTTGATGGAACCGCCGACGTCTCGGCTTCCACGGACGCTTCGAGCGACAGCAGCCTTTCGCTTGATGGCGATGGCGGCGCCGACCTTTCGGCTTCCACCGACGCATCGCTCGGCCTCGATCTCGCGATCTCGGCCAGCGCGAGCGGCATGTTCGACTCGATGTCCGATATCGGATGAGCTCCCCGGCCTCGGCCAGGCGCGTCGTGGCGGCGACGTGACCTGGCCGAGTGTTTCGCAAGGCAGAGGATTTCCCGCTTCAGATCATTGATCTCGCTCAATTTCCCCGCGCCGTCCCGTTCCGCCGACGGGGCAGGTCGCTGCAACCACAATCATCCGCATGTGTTTGCGTCCCGTGGCTCAAGCCTGATCGGCGCAGCAGAGGAGGTCAGTCCTGGTCAATTTGTCGAACCTCTTCGGCGGCGATGCGGGCACGGCCAAGGCGCCAGACGCCAAGGCCGAGCCCGCCGATAGCAGCTTCCTCCAGGACCTGTTCGGCGAAGCGGACGAAGCCGACGGCGGTGCCGAGCAGCCGACCGAACCGGCTCTGCTCGAGAACGGGCAATTCCTGGCGGACGACGAGGTCGGCTCGATCATCGCGAGCATGACCGACCTCGCCACGGATCTGGACAGTCCATTCGCGTGATCGGTCGACCGACCGGACGGCCTTCAGGCCAAGTCGCCAGATCGGCCGCCGGCGCGCGCGCTCATTTCATGACCGTGGGGGGAGCCGGATAGATGGCGGACAAGCCCGGGGGCTCAAACCAGCTGCGCTCGCGCTCGCCCGACGGCGCTTCCGACCTTGCGCTCTATGCGGCGCCGATCGCGCTCGCCGCACCGATCATCGCCGCCTCCGAGGCCGGCGCGGTGCAGAGTCCCGCCCCGCTCGCCCAGACCGGCTGGTCCCCGGCCACGCCGCCGGCTCCGCAAGCCGCGTCGCTGCCGGACTGGGGCGACGGGGCGAAAACGGATGCCGGTGCGTCCGGCGCGCCGCCGGCGCCCGACCTCAAGGCGGCGGCCATGCCCGGCCCGGGCGAACCCAATGTCGAGAAAGTGGTGGCGTTCCACGTCGGATCCGCGCCGCCGCCTGCGACGGCGCCGGTCTCGCAGCTCGATCCGATCGCGCGTACCGAGCCGGACGCGGTCGCGCCGACGGGTAGGGTCGATGCCGCCAGCGCGGCAAATGACGGCCTGAACGCCGTCGAGCAGGCCGGCGCGCTCGCCATCCTCCAGAATCTCGCCTCCGCGCCGCAGCCCGACGACAGCTTGTCCGCATTGCCGCAGGCGGCGCTCGGCACGGTCGAAGCGGTGATCGAGGCGACCACCAGCGCGGCGGGATCGCTGATCGGGACGATCGCGACGACCGCGGATGCGACGGTCGACACGCTCACCGCGACGATCGGTTCGACCGTCGAGACGCTGACCAGCACCGTGTCGACCACGCTCGAGACCCTGCTCGGCGAGCTCGGCGCGGTCGGCGGCGCCGATCCGCTCGGCGGCCTCGCGACCCTGGTCGACCTGGTCGGCAGCGACAGCCTGTTCGGCCCGCCCCCGGTCGCCGCGGAGACCCTGGCCGCGCCGGTGACCGGCCCGGTCGGCGAGCTGGTCGACGGACTCGGCCTGGTGGCGAGCGAGGATGCAGCGCCCTCCGATGTCCTGCTCGGCGTGCCGGAGCAGAATTCGGGGCCGCTCGGCCTGCTCGACCACCTCATCGACGATGCGATCTAGGAGCCGGCCCGTGTCCAAGCCGCCCGCCGAGCAAGTGCTGCCGACCGAAGCCGGCGATCCGGCGCTCGATCCCGACAGCCCCTTCTACCGGCCGCGCGACGAATTCGCCGGCGCCCTGCGCCGCACCAAGAAGCTGCTCTGGACCGCCGCCGCTTTCTCCGGCGCGGTCAACCTGCTCTTCCTCGCCTCGCCCATCTATCTGATCCAGATCTACAACCGGGTGCTGCCGAGCGGCAGCATGGCGACCCTGATCGGGCTTTCGGTCGCCCTGCTGCTCGCCTTGCTCACCATGGCGGTGCTCGACGCGGCGCGGGCGCGGATCCTGGTGCGCGCCGCGGCCCGGATCGACCGGCTGCTCGCCGCGCGCGTGTTCCAGGGCACGATCGACCTGTCGCTCAAGCACGGCCGCAAGCTCGCCAATGCGCAGATGCTGCGCGAGCTCGACCAGTTCCGCAGCGCCCTCGCCGGCCAAGCCGCGCAATTCTTCTTCGACGTGCCGTGGATGCCGCTCTTCCTGATCGCCTTGTTCATCATCCATCCGGTGCTCGGTATTGCCGGCGCGTTCGGGGCGCTGCTGCTGATCAGCCTCGCCTTCCTCAACGACCGCGCCACCCGCGACGGCACCCGCGCCGCCGCCGAGGCCGCGACCCGCTCCTATCTGCTGACCGACGCGATCGCGCGCCATTCGGATCCGGTCCACGCCATGGGCATGGACAGCGCGCTCGCCCGGCGCTGGCGGGTCGACCGCGAGAAGATGATGCAGCTCCAGGCGCAGGGCAGCGATCGCAATGCCGATTATACGTCGGCGATCCGGCTGCTGCGGCTCGTCATGCAGGCGGCGATGCTCGGCCTCGGCGCCTGGCTGGCGGTGCGCGGCTCGATCCTGCCGGCCTCGATCTTCGCCGCCAACATGATGCTCGGCCGAGCGCTGGCGCCGCTCGAGGTCGCGGTCGGCGGCTGGCGCCAGATCGCCCAGGGCCTGGCCAGCGGCCGCAAGGTCCAGAAGATGCTGATCGAGGCGCCGGTGCGCCGCAAGAAGGTGGAGCCGCCGTTCGAGCATATCGACGTGGCGATCGACC
>JAYRLF010000235.1:0-6945 GCA_041905385.1 Allosphingosinicella sp. | reverse complement strand
GTAGACGAAGACGTAGAACAGGATCGAGGCGGCGAGCACGGCCGCCGCGAACCAGTTGGTCGCGACTCCCATCAGCAGCACCGAGAAGGCGCCGAGGCCCACGCCGAAATGCAGCGCGGACTGGCGCTCCATCCGGCCCGCCGGAATCGGCCGCCCGGCAGTGCGCTTCATCAGCGCATCGATATCGGCCTCATACCATTGGTTGAGCGCCGCCGCGGCGCCGGCGCCGAGCGCGATGCACAGGATCGCGGTGAAGCCGAGCACCGGATGGATCGGCGCCGGCGCGACCAGCAGCCCGCACAGGCCGGTGAAGACGACGAGCGTCATCACCCGCGGCTTGGTCAGCGCGACGAAGTCGCGCCAGTCGGCGGGGAGGGCAGTCGTCGGTGCAATCGTCGTGGTCGTCATGTTTCAAATCCTCCCCTCCCGCTTCGCGGGAGGGGATAAGAGGGGTGGGCATGGCTTATGCCCGGGCACGAACATCTGCCGTCCCCACCCCTGGCCCCTCCCGCCAGCGGGAGGGGGAATGGTTGGCTCAATCCACCTTCGGCAGCGTCTCGAACTGATGGAACGGCGGCGGGCTCGACAGGGTCCATTCGAGCGTCGTTGCACCCTCGCCCCACGGATTGGCCTCCGCCTTCCTGCCCGCGAACAGCGAGATGATGACGTTCAGGAAGAACACCGCCATGCCCGCCAGCATCAGCAGATAGCCGTAGGTCGCGATGTCGTTGAAATGGGCATAGGGCTCCGCATAGTCCGGAACGCGGCGCTGCATGCCGTCCAGGCCGAGGAAGTGCATCGGGAAGAACAGCACGTTCACGCCGATGAAGAACAGCCAGAAATGGAGCTGGCCGAGCATCTCGTTATAGGCGCGGCCCCACATCTTCCCGAACCAGTAATACCAGCCCGCGAACAGCGAGAAGACCGCGCCGAGCGACAGCACGTAGTGGAAGTGGGCGACGACATAATAAGTGTCGTGCATCACCGTATCGACGCCGGCATTGGCGAGGACGACGCCGGTGACGCCGCCAACCGTGAACATGAAGATGAAGCCCAGCGCCCACATCATCGGGGTCTGGAACGACATCGAGCCGCCCCACATGGTCGCGATCCAGCTGAAGATCTTGATGCCGGTCGGCACCGCGATCACCATCGTTGCCATGGTGAAGTACATCTTGGTGTTCACGTCCATGCCGACCGTGAACATGTGGTGGGCCCAGACGATGAATCCGACCACGCCGATCGCGACCATGGCATAGGCCATGCCGAGATAGCCGAAGACCGGCTTGCGGCTGAAGGTCGCGACGATCTGGCTGACCATGCCGAAGCCCGGCAGGATCATGATGTAGACCTCGGGGTGCCCGAAGAACCAGAACAGGTGCTGGTAGAGGATCGGATCGCCGCCGCCGGCCGCGTCGAAGAAATGAGTGCCGAAATTGCGGTCGGTCAGCAGCATCGTGATCGCGCCGGCCAGCACCGGCAGCGCCAGCAGCAGCAGGAAGGCGGTGACCAGCACCGACCACACGAACAGCGGCATCTTGTGCAGGGTCATGCCCGGCGCGCGCATGTTGAAGATGGTGGTGATGAAATTGATCGCGCCGAGGATCGACGAGGCGCCGGCCAGGTGCAGCGCGAAGATCGCCATGTCGACCGACGGGCCGACCGAACCTGAGGTCGAGAGCGGCGCATAGACCGTCCACCCGACGCCGGCGCCGAGGCCGGAGCCGCCGGGCACGAACGAGCTGCCGAGCAGCAGGATGAAGGCCGGCGGCAGCAGCCAGAAGCTGATATTGTTCATCCGCGGGAAGGCCATGTCGGGCGCGCCGATCATCAGCGGCACGAACCAGTTGCCGAACCCGCCGATCATGGCCGGCATGACCATGAAGAAGACCATGATCAGGCCGTGGGCGCTGATCAGCACGTTCCACATGTGCAGGCCCTCGTCCGGCGTCGCCGCCGGCAGGCCCATGATCGAATGGACGAAGGTCGCCCAGGATTCGAGATGCTGGATGCCCGGCTCGGCGAGCTCCCAGCGCATCAGGCCGGAAATGCCGCCGCCGATGATGCCGGCGATGATCGCGAAGATCAGGTAGAGGGTGCCGATGTCCTTGTGGTTCGTCGACATGAACCAGCGGGCGAAGGCGCCCGGCTTGTGATCGGCGTCGTGATGCGCGTCATGGCCATGATCGGCCTCGAAATGGACGGCGGTTGCGGTGGTATCGGTCATGTCTGGTTCTCGCCGTCTTAGCGGTTTTCGTTTGCCGTTGCGGCCTGATTGGTGGTCGGGGCAGTCACGTTGGCCTCGACGACGTTCGACGGTGCCGGCGTCGCCTCGGTGCCCTCGGTTGCGGCCACCGTCGGTGCAGCCGCCGCCGGAGCAGCGGCCGGCTGGGCGCCGGGGAAGGTGCCGCCGCGATCCGCGACCCACTGGCGGAAGCGCGCCGGCGAGACCACCTCGACCGCGATCGGCATGTAGGCGTGGCGGGCGCCGCAAAGCTCGTAGCAGACGCCGTAGAAGACGCCCTCCCGCTCGGCCCGGAACCAGGTCTCGTTCAAACGTCCCGGCACCGCGTCGATCTTGGTCCAGAGCGACGGCACGCCCCAGGCGTGGATCACGTCGTTGGAGGTGACGATCATCTTCACGACCGCGCCGACCGGAACGACGATCCGCTCGTCGACCTCGAGCTGCGGCGGTTCGCCGCGGCGGGCGGCCAGATCCTCGGGCAGCATGTTGGAGACGAAATTGATGCCGAGGTCGGGATATTGATATTCCCAATACCACTGGTTGCCGGTCGCCTTGATCGTCACGTCGGCCTGGGGCGGGGAATATTGATGCGCCAGCAGTCGGATCGACGGAACCGCGATCCCGACCAGGATCAGCACCGGAACCAGCGTCCAGACCACCTCGAGCAGTGTGTTGTGGCTGTTGCGCGAGGGCGTCGGATTGGCGCCGCGCCGATAGCGCACCATCACCCAGCCGAGCAGCAGCAGCACGAACAGCGAGATCACCGCGATCAGCGGCAGCAGGATCGCATTGTGGAACCAGGCGCCTTCGCGGCCGAGCTCGGTATATTGATCTTGGAGACCATAGCGTCCGTCCGGCTGGCCGACGCCCGGGGTCGGCGCGGTGCGCGGGGCGATCGTCGGGCCGGCCGGAGCCGCGGCGGGCGCTGCTGCGGTCGTCGCTGCAGGCGCGGCGCTGTTGGTCGCATCCGCCGCATTGGTCGCTGCCGTTTCACTGGTTGCTGCCGCCTGGGGCGCCGGCGCGGTCGCGGTGGCCGCATAAGCGGCGGTGGGCGCCAGGCCGAAAGCTGCGGCTATGGCGAGGAGCTTGTGGAAGGTCTTCATTTAATCCCCTGTGGACCGCTGGCTGGGCGGCGGATTCGCTCGCCCGAGCGGGCGCGTCGCGGGCGCTTATAGGCAGGGACCCTGTGTCTCTCAAGCATGTTGCAAAACGGCCCCGAATGCCGGCGCGCTTGATGCGAGGCCGGCGCTTGCCTATCTGCCGGCAGCACCGGGTTTTGCGGCGGGGAAGACGATGACGGAAGAGGAAGTCCTGGCCGAGTTCCGTGCCGCCGGCGCCCTGCTGGAAGGGCATTTCGTGCTCTCGTCGGGCCTCCACAGCCCCAATTATCTGCAGTGCGCGCGGGTGCTGATGGATCCGATGCGCGCCTCCGCGCTGGCGACCGCTTTGGCCGGGCGGATTCCGCGCGACGTCCGGTCGAAGATCGAGATCGTCGTCTCGCCGGCCATGGGGGGCGTCATCATCGGCCATGAGATGGGCCGCGCGCTCGGCGTCCCGGCGATCTTCGTCGAGCGGCCGCAGGGCACATTCGAGCTCCGCCGCGGCTTCGCGCTCGAGGCCGGCCAGCAGGTGCTGCTGGTCGAGGATGTCGTCACCACCGGCTTGTCGTCGCGCGAGGCGATGAAGGCGATCGAGGACACCGGCGCCGAAGTGATCGCGGGTGCCGCTTTGGTCGATCGCTCCGGCGGCAGCGCCGATCTCGGCGTGCCCTTCTTCCCCTTGGTCAGCTTCATCGTGCCGACCTATCCGGCCGACGCGCTGCCGCCCGAGCTCGCCGCGATACCCGCCGAGAAGCCCGGGAGCCGGAAGCCGGCGTGAGCGCCATTCTCCGCCTCGGCGTCAACATCGACCATGTCGCGACGATCCGGAACGCGCGCGGCGGCGATCATCCCGATCCGGTCCGCGCCGCCTTCGCCGCCGCCGAAGCCGGCGCCGACGGCATCACCGCCCATCTGCGCGAGGACCGGCGCCACATCACCGACGCCGACATCGATCGGCTGATGGCGCGGCTCGAGATTCCGCTCAACCTCGAGATGGCGGCGACCGAGGAGATGCTCGACATCGCCCTCAGGCACCGCCCCCATGCCGCCTGCATTGTTCCGGAGAAGCGCGAGGAGCGCACCACCGAGGGCGGCCTCGACGCCGCCGGCCAGCACAATCACCTCGCTTATTTCGTCGACCGGCTCGGCCAGGCCAATATCCGGGTCAGCCTGTTCATCGAGCCGGACCCGGCCCAGATCGAGGCCGCGGTACGTCTCGGCGCTCCGGTCGTCGAGTTCCACACCGGCCGCTACGCCCATCTCGAGGGGGAGGCGCGCGCCGCCGAGCTGAGGCGGATCGCCGACGCCGCCGCGCTTGCGGTCAAGAACGGGATCGAGCCCCATGCCGGTCACGGCCTCAGCTTCGACAATGTCGTTCCCGTCGCGGCGATCCCGCAGCTGGCCGAACTGAACATCGGCCATTTCCTGGTCGGCGAAGGCATTTTCATCGGCCTCGGCGAGAGCGTGCGGACGATGCGGTCGCTGATGGACGAGGCGCGCGGGTGAGCGGCGAGGAGTTCACCTTCTTCTGGAGCGGCCCCTTCTCGCAGTGGCACAAGAGCCGCTTCGAGCTGGACGGGCGCGTCTACAACACCGCCGAACAATATATGATGAGCGAGAAGGCGCGGCTGTTCGGCGACGAGGAGACGCGCGATCGGATCATGGCGACCAACGATCCCCGCAAGCAGAAGGCGCTCGGCCGCCAGATACGCGGTTTCGACACGGCACGCTGGCAGGCCGAGGCGAGGGACATCGTCTATCGCGGCAATCGCGCCAAGTTCACCGCCGACCCCGCCCTTCTGCAGGTTCTACTCGCCACGGCGGGAACGACGATCGTGGAAGCCAGCCCGCTCGACACGATCTGGGGGATCGGCCTGGCGGAGGACGATCCGGCCGCGCGCGATCGCGCGACCTGGCGCGGCACCAACTGGCTGGGCGAAGTGCTGACGCGGCTGCGCGAGGATCTCCTTGCCGAGCAGGCCGGATCCGCCGCCGCGGGCGGGACTGGATCCGGGAAATGATCATCGGCCTCGGCTCCGACCTCTGCAACATCGAGCGGATCCAGAAGTCGCTCGACCGGTTCGGCGAGCGCTTCGTCAATCGCGTCTTCACCGATGTCGAGCGGGCCAAGGCGGAGCGGCGGCCGTTCACCCGCGCCGGCACTTATGCCAAGCGCTTCGCCGCCAAGGAGGCCTATTCCAAGGCGGTCGGCACCGGCTTCAAGCGCGGCGTCTTCATGAAGGATATCGGCGTCGTCAACATGGCGTCCGGCCAGCCGACCCTTGAGCTGACCGGCGGCGCCAAGGCGAGGCTTGACGCGCTGACGCCGCCGGGCCACGCCGCCACGGTCCATTTGACGATGACCGACGATCATCCCTTCGCGATGGCGGTCGTGATCATCACCGCGATGCCCAAGGAGCCTTGACATCTTGACCGACAGCGACCGCAGCGACGCGGCCGAGCCGATGCACGAGACGGGCGGCGAGCAGCCGCCGGTGGCGCTCGCGCCGGCGAAGAAGGGCACCGACTGGTGGGCCGAGATCAAGGCGATCTTCTGGCTGGTCCTGGCCGTGCTCGCCTTCCACTCCTTCGTCGCCAAGCCCTTCTACATCCCGTCGGAATCGATGATGCCGGGCCTGCTGGTCGGCGACCGGCTGGTGGTCAGCAAATATCCCTATGGCTGGTCCTGGGTGTCGCCGAGCTTCCACGTCCTGCCCCATTGGCGGGGCCGGCTCTGGGGGGCGATGCCGGAGCGCGGCGACATCGTCATCGTCACGCCGCCCGGCCAGAATAGCGACTATATCAAGCGCGTCATCGGCCTGCCCGGCGACACGATCGAGATGATCGACGGCACCGTTTACATCAACGGCCAGGCGCTCCGCCGCGAGGAACGGCCGCCGACCAATCTGCCGGTCGACGACAACCTGCCCTGCGAGGAAGGGTTTGGCGTTCGCCAGGTCCGCGGCGCCGACGGCCAGATCTATTGCCGGATGCCGGTGTTCCGCGAATATCTGCCGAGCGGCCGCTTCTACGACACGATCGATATCGGCCACACCTCGACCGACGATTTCGCGCCGGTGCGCGTGCCCGCCGGCCATGTCTTCCTGATGGGCGACAATCGCGACCAGAGCGCCGACAGCCGCGTCCCGCTCTCGGGCGCCGGCCTCGGCGGGCCGGTGGCCTGGGAGAATATCGGCGGCCGCGCCGAATTCATCACCTTTTCACTCGACGGCAGTTCGAGCTATTTCAACCCGATCAGCTGGTTCACGGCCTTGCGGGGCGGACGTGCGGGAACGTCGCTCCGCCCCGGTACTGAGCCGCAAGGGGAGGGGAACCGACAATGAGCGACGACGCGCCCACGGCCGATGTGCATGAGCCGCTGGGCCCGTCCGAGTTTCGCGATCCGGTCGTTCGGCAGGAGCTGAAGAAGGCCGGCGTCTGGTTCAGCCTCGGTCTCGGCATCGCCGCGATCATCTTCCTCGCCCAGCCCTTGCTGCTTATCTTCGGCGGCATCGTCTTCGCCTCGATGCTCGACGGCGGCACCCGCCTGCTCGGCCGGGTGCTGCCGATCGGGCGCGGCTGGCGGCTGCTGATCGTCAC
>JAYRLF010000234.1:0-7016 GCA_041905385.1 Allosphingosinicella sp. | reverse complement strand
TCAGGTTGGCGGCCATCAGATTGACGTTGTCGGTGAGGTCGGCCCAGGTGCCGGCGACTCCGGGCACCTGCGCCTGGCCACCCAATTTGCCTTCCGATCCGACCTCGCGTGCGACGCGGGTCACCTCGGAGGCGAACGAATTCAATTGGTCGACCATCGTGTTGATCGTGTTCTTGAGCTCGAGGATCTCGCCCTTCACGTCGACGGTGATTTTCTTGGACAGGTCGCCTGAGGCGACCGCGGTGGTCACCTCTGCGATGTTGCGAACCTGTCCGGTCAGATTGCCGGCCATCAGGTTGACGTTGTCGGTGAGGTCCTTCCACGTGCCGGCGACCCCCTTCACCTGCGCCTGGCCGCCCAACTTGCCCTCGGTGCCGACCTCGCGTGCGACGCGGGTCACTTCCGAGGCGAAGGAGGCGAGCTGCTCGACCATCGTGTTGACGATCTTGCCGATCCGTAGGAACTCCCCGCGCAGCGGCCGGCCGTCGATCTCGACCGTCATTGCCTGGGACAGGTCGCCCTTGGCGACCGCGCCGATCACGCGCGCGACCTCGGCGGTCGGCTGGACCATGTCCTCGATCAGCTCGTTGACCGAGCGGACCTTGGTCTCCCAACTGCCGGTGGCGCCGCGGACGCGGCCGCGCTGGCTGATCTTGCCTTCCTTGCCGACCACCAGCGAGAGCCGCTGGAATTCGTCGGTCATCTGCTCCTCGAGCGCAACGACTTCGTTGAACAGGCGCGCAATCTCGCCGTCCTGGCCCGGGAGGTCCTCGGGGAGACGGACGGAGAAATCGCCTCGCCGGAAGCTGCGGAGAGCTCCCAGGAGCTGGCGCCGGTCGAGAAATTCGCCGGGGGAAAAGTCGTTCACACATCGCTCCTTCGTGCGGCCCCCCCGCGCGAATCCGATGAGATTCCCTTTTCCGACCACGAAGATAGCCACAGAATTAACAAATCTCCCACCAAAAAATGTGGTGAACGCGCCGTTACGGGTCGACCTTGATCTGGATCAGTGTTGCCTGTCGGTGAGACCGGGCTAGAAACGCGACGGGGCGGGGCAAGAATTGATTCGCCGGCGTGGCCGGGAAAGGGGATCTGTCGCCCGCCATGCCTTCCGAGCATGACGTCGCCGCATTCATTCGCGCCAGCTTCCGTTCGGTCTGGGCGCTGGAACTTCTATGCATGCTCAGGCAGAATCGCGACCGCAGCCTGTCGCGCGAGGAAATGGTTGCGGGTTTGAGGGGAAGCGACCTGGTGGTCATGCAGGGGGTGGACACGCTGAGCGCGGCCGGCCTGGTCGTCGGCGAGGAAGACGGCGCGGCGCGTTACCAGCCGGCGAGCCCGCAGCTCGATTCCCTGGTCGAGGCGACCGAGCGACTCTACCGGACCAGCCCGGATGCGGTCAGGCGGATGATCGTCGCCGCCTCCAATCCAGGCATCTCCGCCTTTGCCGACGCTTTCCGCCTGAGGAAGGATTGAACGATGGGCGGTCTCACCTTCCCGGCGGCGGTCTACACTTTGTGTTTCCTAACCAGCGCCGCCTGCGCCGTGCTGCTTGCCAGATCCTACCGCCGCACCGGCATGCGGCTGCTGCTCTGGAGCGGCCTGTGCTTCCTTTTCCTGGCGGCGAACAATCTCGTCGTCATGTTCGACATGCTGTTCATTCCCTTCATGGATCTCAGGATGCCGCGGCTGATCCTCGCCTTGGCCGCCGTGTGCGTACTGCTGTTCGGCTTTATCTGGGACCGGGAGGAGATCTGAGGCGATGACCTTCCTCGATTTCCTGTCCGGCGCGATCACCATGGGTTTCCTGGTCGCGGGCCTGTTCTTCCTGCGTTTCTGGAGCAACACCCGGGAAGGCCTGTTCCTCGCCTTCGCCTTCGCCTTCTGGCTGCTCGGCCTCAACCAGGCCCTGCTGACGCTGACCGACATCCCGGTCGAGGAGCGCAGCCCGCTCTATCTGCTGCGCCTCGCCGCCTTCGCCCTGATCCTGGTCTCGGTGGCAATGAAGAATCGCCGCGCCTGACATCGCGTTAGGACATCCACGTACAGACATTGACGTCATGACGTGCGATCATATCCGTCATGGCAAGAATCCTCCCCATCGCTGCACCGGAGCTGCGGCAGCAGGCGAACCTCTACCGCCGTCTGGCCGCGGTCGCCTCGCGCGAGATCGCCTCGGGCCTTCGCCGTCTCGCCGCCGAGCTCGAGCGACGCGCCGATCGGCTCGAGCGCGGCGACCATTAAGCGGGTCGGAGGGGCGCCCAGGCAAGGCCGGCGAGATACAGGCCCAGACCAAAGACAATATGGGTGGCGAGGCTCTTGAGCCGCGCAGCCGTCGGGTTGGGCAGATTCGACGAAGCCAGCCCCGCCCCCAGTGCAGGCTGCATGACCAGGAAAGGCGCCGCGACGCTGGCGAGTCCGATCGCCAGCGCGGGACCCGGGGCCGGATGCGCGGCCCAGGCCGGGCCCGATAGGATCAGCAGGATCGACGCAAAGGCAATGCCGATCCCATAATGGGCGGTCCAGCCCAAGGCCCGCTCATGGCGGACCGGCGCGGCCGCGGCGATCGGCGAATGGGCGAACCGCCCGCGCGGCATATGACCAATCCAGCGGCCGACCAGCGCCCAATCGAGCGACGGGATCGAAAAGACACGCCTCAGCACCAGGGCCCAGAGGTCGATGACCGCGGTCGCTCCCGCGCCGATCACGATCGCATCAAGGGCCAGGTTGAGGGCGGTCATGAGAGCCTCCTTCTCGGTCAATGTAATATTGTATCATCGCCCTTGCTTACAAGGGGCTTGACCTCGGCGGCTTCGCCTGAAATTTTCAGGGCCATGGCATCGGACGCACGATTCCCGGCTTCTGGACCCGCGAGCTTCGCGGGCGCCGTGGGTGCGCATGCCGTGCAGGCCTGGCTGTGGTGGCGGGATCTCCCGGCCGCGGCGGCGTGCGTGGATCGATGGTGACGCTCTAGCAAAGCTCCAATCGAAGACCAGCAACAGGCCCGCCGCTCCCGGCGGGTTTTTTTGTTTCCGCGCCCCTCGCATCCAGGACTTTTCGACATGTACATGACCGACACATTCGCAACGACCGCTCCGGCGCCCGCGCTTTCGCGTGGCGAGGGGATGGTCGACACCAATGCCGACATCCTCGCCGACCTCTTCGCCGGCCGCTCGCTCACCCAGGGCGAAGCCGAACGTCTGTTCGGCGCGCTCGTCGCGGGAACGCTCGACGAGCCGTCGATCGCGGCGCTGTTGATCGCGCTCAGGATCAAGGGCGAGACGACCGCCGAGCTGATCGGCGCCGCCCGCGCCCTGCGCGCCGCCGACGCGCCCTTCGCCCGGCCCGATTATCTGTTCGCCGACAGCTGCGGCACCGGCGGCGACGGATCGGGCACGATCAACCTCTCCACCGCCGTCGCCTTCGTCGCCGCAGCGGCCGGCCTGCCGATCGCCAAGCACGGCAATCGCTCGATCACCTCGCGTTGCGGCTCGGCCGACGTGCTCGAGGCGATGGGCGTCAATATCGAGATGAGCGCCGCCATGTCGCGGCGCGCGCTCGACGAGATCGGCCTCTGCTTCCTGTTCGCCCCGGCCTATCATCCCGGCCTCAAACATGCCGGGCCGGTGCGCCGCGCGCTCAAGGTACGCACGATCATGAACCTGCTCGGCCCGTGCGTGAATCCGGCCGAGCCGTCGGTCCAGCTGCTCGGCGTCGCCGACGCCCGGCTGATCGAGCCGATCGCGACCGTGCTTGCCGCGCTCGGCGTGCGCGAGGCGCTGGTCGTCCATGGCGGCGGGCTCGACGAGGTCGCGCCCCATGTCGAAACGCAGGCGATCCGGCTGAGCGGCGGCGCGCTGACGCCTTTGACCCTGTCGCCGGAGCAGGCCGGGTTGACCCGCTCGCCCGTGACCGCGGTGCGAGGCGGCAATCCCGCCGAAAATGCCGAGCGGCTCGCGGCCCTGCTGGCCGGCCGCGGCAGCCGGGCCGAACGCGAGGCGGTCGCCCTGAATGCAGGCGCGTTGCTGATGACGGCCGGCCTCGCCGGCGATTTCCGTGACGGTGTCGCGCTGGCGCTCGACACGATCGACAGCGGCGCGCCCGCCCGAACGCTCGCCGCCCTGGTCGAGCTGACCCATGGCTGAGCCGGCCGGCATCCTCGGCGAGATCGTCGCGCGCAAGCGCACGGACGTCGCCGACCGTCTCGGCAGCGTCGAGATCGCCTCGCTGCGTTGCCGCGCCGAGCCGACCAGGCGGAGCCTGCTGGCGTCGCTGGCCGCGCCCGGCGCCCGCTTCATCATGGAGGTGAAAAAGGCCTCGCCGTCCGTCGGCGCAATCCGGCCCGACGCCGATCCGGCGGCGGTGGCGCGCGCCTATGCGCCGGCGGCTTCGGCGATCAGCGTGCTCACCGACAGCGCCTATTTCGGTGGCGCGCTGGCGGATCTTGCGGCGGTCCGGACGACCTTCGACGGGCCGATCCTCGCCAAGGATTTCGTGATCGATCCGCGCCAGGTGGTCGAAGCGCGGATCCACGGCGCCGACGCGGTGCTGGCCATGCTTTCGGTGCTCGAGGACGGGGAGGCGAGGGCGGTCATGGCGGAAGCGCGCCGGTTCGGCATGGATGTGCTGGTCGAGGCGCATGACGAAAGCGAGCTGCACCGGGCGATTGCGCTCGGCGCCCGCCTGATCGGGATCAACAATCGCGATCTGCGGACATTGGAGGTCGACCTGGCGGTGACCGAGCGGCTCGCGCCACTTGTGCCGCACGACCGGCTGGTCGTCGCGGAATCCGGCATCGGCAGCCGCGCCGACGTCGCGCGTCTGGCGCCGTTCGCCGATGCGTTCCTGGTCGGGACGTCGCTGATGCGCGCCGGAGACCCGGCCGCGGCCGCGCGGGCGCTGGCGTTCGGGCGGGTCAAGGCCTGCGGCCTGTGCGATCCGGACGACATTGCCCTGGTCGCGTCCTCGGGAGCGAGCTTTGCCGGCCTGATCCTCGTGCCCGGCACGCCGCGCGCTTTGACGGCGGCCGAAGCCGAGCCGCTGGCGGAAGCGGCGCGAGCGGCGGGCATGGCCGCCGTCGGCGTGTTCCGCAACGAAAAGGTGATGGCGGTCGCCGATGCCGCGCGCCGCCTGGGACTCGCCGCGGTCCAGCTCCACGGCGAGGAGGATCCTTCCTATCTCAAGGCATTACGCGGCCTTCTTCCCATCGAAACGGAGATCTGGGCGGCGACTTCCGGCGAGGATCCCGTGCAACGCGGCGGCGCCGACCGCACCTTGTTCGACAGCAAGGTCCGCGGCCAGACCGGGGGCACCGGGATCACGTTCGACTGGTCGCAATTGCGCGGGCGACCGGAGCTCGAAACCGGATTGCTGGCCGGCGGCTTGCGGCCGGCCAATGCCGCGGCGGCGGCCGAGGTCGGCGCCTGGGCGCTCGATGTCGGCTCCGGACTCGAATCCGCGCCGCGCCGCAAGGACGCGGCCAAGGCCGCGGCATTCTTCCAGGCGCTACGCGCGCCGTCCAGGGTCAGCAAAGGGAGCGCGCCATGCGCTTGAACGGCCGCTTCGGCGCCTTTGGCGGCGTCTATGTGCCCGAGATCCTCGTGCCGGCGCTCGAGCAGCTCGAGGCCGCCTTCCTCGACGCGCAGCAGGATCCGGACTTCACCGACGAGCTGGCGCGCCTGCTCCTCACTTATGCGGGCCGGCCGACGCCGCTGACCCGCTGCCGCAACCTCGGCTCAAGCCGCGCCCGACTCTACCTGAAGCGCGAGGATCTCGTTCATGGCGGCGCGCACAAGACCAACCAGGTGCTCGGCCAGGCCCTGCTCGCGCGGCGCATGGGCAAGACACGGCTGATCGCCGAGACCGGCGCCGGCCAGCATGGCGTCGCGACGGCGATGGCGGGCGCGCTGTTCGGGCTGGAGACCCAGATCTACATGGGGGCGCACGACGTCGAGCGGCAGGCGGCCAATGTCGCGCGAATGCGGCTGATGGGCGCCGAGGTGATCGCGGTCGAGAGCGGCGGCCGCGGCCTCAAGGACGCGATCAACGAGGCGCTGCGCGACTGGGCGGCGAGCTTCGGCGACACCCATTATCTGCTCGGCACCGTCGCTGGCCCGCACCCCTTTCCGTTGATGGTGCGCGAGCTGCAGCGGGTGATCGGCCGCGAGGCGCGCGCTCAGATCCTCGAGGAGGAGGGGCGGCTGCCGGACGCGGTGATCGCCTGCGTCGGCGGCGGCTCGAACGCGATGGGCATGTTCACCGACTTCGTCGGCGACGAGGGCGTCCGGCTGATCGGCGTCGAGCCGGCCGGCAGGGGGCTCGAAAGCGGCGACCATGGCGCGACCCTCCTGCGTGGCCGGCCCGGCATCCTCCACGGCGCCGAGACCTATGTGCTGCAGGATTCGGACGGGCAGATCGGCGAGAGCTGGTCGGTCTCCGCCGGGCTCGATTATCCCGCGGTCGGCCCGGAACATGCCTTCCTCAAGGACAGCCAGCGGGCCGATTATGTCGGCGCGACCGACGCGGAGGCGCTTGACGCCTTCGCGGCCTTGGCGCGGTCCGAGGGGATCATCTGCGCGTTCGAATCCGCCCATGCGCTCGCCCATGCGCTCAAGCTCGCCGAAGCGGCCCGGGAGGAGACGATTCTGGTCGTCAACCTGTCCGGCCGTGGCGACAAGGACATGGCGCAGGCGCAGCAATTGCTGGGGCTGGCGGCATGAGCGGCATCAATCGCGATCGCTATGCCGCTTTGTTCGATCGGCTGCGCGATCGGGGGGAGGGCGCATTCGGCGGCTTCGTCACCCTCGGCGACCCCGATCTCGAGACCAGCTTCGCCATCCTTGCCGCCTTGGCGGAAGGCGGCACCGACATGATCGAGGTCGGCATTCCTTTTTCAGACCCGGTGGCGGACGGGCCCGTCATCGCGGCGGGGGGCCGGGGCGCGCGGGCGGGGGGGGGGGGGGCCGGCCCCCGGTTGGGCGTTGTTTGGCCGGTGCGGGAGCCGCTTTCCCCGATAT
>JAYRLF010000233.1:0-7089 GCA_041905385.1 Allosphingosinicella sp. | reverse complement strand
GTCGAGCATGACGGCGCCAAGGTCTTGATCAACGACATCGAATCCGGCGGGCCGGACGAGGACTATTACGAAGCCAAGGTGAAGGTCTTGCAGGAGCAGATCGAGCATCATGTCGAAGAGGAGGAGAAGCGCTCCGAAGGCATGTTCGCGCAATGCCGCAAGACTGACGTGGACCTGGTTGAGCTTCGTGATCGGATGCTGGAACGCAAGCAGGAGCTGATGGCCCAGGCCGAATCCGGCGGCCTGCCGCCGGCCAAGCCGACCGCGGTCGAGCCGGCGCTCTAGCTGTCGGACAAGGCCGCTAGCATCTGCCGCCCGCTGCGGCAGATGCTAGCGGCGAGAACGGCCGGGGTGCACGGCGCCTCGGCCAGCAGCCAGCCGCGCACGGGCGCGAATGCGGCCTCGGCGAGCTGGATCGCCGCGAGCCGCTTCGGAAGCGCCAGCGCGGCATCGCCGAGCCGCGCCTCGACCTGGTCCGCCAGCATGCGTCCGGCGCGCTCGCCGCTGCGCCCGGTGATCGACTCGCGGGCGCGCTGGCGGTTCTCCCAGAAATGGGCCAGAAGATGGGCGAGCCTCTCCGCATCGCCCTGTCCCGCGGCCGCGTCGGCAAGCAGCCCGAACGGCCGCGACAGCGCCTCCATATGGATGTCCTCGGCGCTGCGATAATGCTCGTAGAAGGTGGAGCGGCCGACATTCGCCTCGGCGACGATGTCGGAGACTCGGATCCGCTTCTGGCGGCGGCTCAGGACGAGATGGTTGAACGCCTCGATCAGCGCCGTCCGCGTTCGCGCCACGCGTCGATCCTGCATCCTCACCCCCGATTTCCCGGACAAATCGCCCGCTTTGTCCGCTAACGGACGAAGCGGACCCCTCGTCCGTTTCGCGGCGCCGTCGGGCCCGGCACAAGTCTCTCGCGCGCAAGCGAAAATGTCCAGCGGGGAGGGGAAGATGGCCGGGACCGAAGGGGAAAAAACGGACCGTATTGCCGGTGCGGCGCTGATCGCCTCGGCGGCGGCGATCGTGCTGGCAATGGCGCATCATCCGTCCGGCGCGCATGGCGGCGGCGGTCTTGCCGGCTTCGTCCATGGCGCGATGATCACGCTGCTCGCCTTGCAGGCCTTCGGCTTCGCCCATTTCGCAGGCCGGCGCGGACTGGGCCGGCCGCCGATCCTCGCCGGCCTCGTCGCCTACGGCATCAGCCTGTTCGACCATGTCGGCGCCGCGACCATCAACGGCTTCGTCGTGCCGGCGCTCGCCGGGCGCGGCCAGGGTGCGGTCTCGCACGACATCTTCCTGCTGGCCTGGGAGGCGAACCAGGCGTTGGCCAGGATCGGCGTTTTTGCGACAGGCGCCGCCTTCCTGCTCTGGTCGCTCGACCTGCTGCGCGACCGGTTGCCGTGGTCGCGCTTGGTCGGCGTGGCCGGCCTCGCCGCCGGTCTGGTCCCGGCGGCGCTGCTCGCCACCGGGACACTCCGGATGAACGTCGGCGGGGCGATGCTGGTCTATGCGGTCCACGTCGCCTGGGCCGCCTTGGTCGGCCTCATGCTGATCCGAAGCGAACGAGCCGCCTAATGCGATTGCGCGGCGTCGCTGCCGCCGTCGCAGACGGCGCGCAGCGCGCTGATCCGGTCGTTCCAGCCGGCGCCGAGATCGGCGACCGCGCCGCGGAAATTGCGCCGCGCTCCGCCATAATTGATGTCGACATAGCCGATCAGCCGGCAGCCGGGATGACAGGCGGCCGAGGAAATCCGGTCGCTCCAGCCGCGCCCCAGCCACTCGACCGAGGCGCCGTCGCGTATCTCGCCGCGGCGGCCGGTGAAGCCTGCATTTTCATAGAAGGCGCAGCCAGGAAACGGCACTTCCGGACCGGCGACCGCCGCGTCATGATCCTCGCCATGCGCGGCCGCGTCCTGGCCATGCGGGGCCTGCCAGCGGCCGCCCGTGCCGTGAGTCGTGCCGCCATGGCTTTGCACGGTGCCGGCCTTCGGCCGCGGTTCGTCCGCCGCGGCGGCCGTTGCGGTCAGTGCCGCGCCGGCCAGCAAACCGACTAAAAATCCGCCCAAGCTGCGTCTCGCATGCATCGCCGGCTCCCCAATCAGGTCAGGCCGCCAGCCTTAGCTCAAAGCCGCGCCTTGCGACAGCATCTAGCCGCGCGCGGCGACGTGCCGGACTCCGTGCCCGACCTCCTTGTGGAACTCCTCCTCATGGCCGTGCGGCTTGGCGTGGCCTTCTTCGCGGAAGTAGTATTTGTCGATCTTCTCGATCAGCGGATCGGCTTCGCTGCCGGCATTGATCCGGAGCAGCGCGTCGATCTTGGTCTCGAGCCGGTCGTCATTCTCCTTCGACGTCGGCGAGCCGACGTAGAGGAAGAAGGCGAGGCCGACGACTTGCCAGATCAGCTGCAGGAACTCGGACTGCCAGTTCTCGAACGTGTCCCGCCCCATTTCGACCAGCCAGCCGGAAATCTCCGCCGTCTGGCCGTGCTCGGCCTGTTCCTCGACGAAGGCGTACCAGCCGAACAGCCAATGGAGTGCGATCGAGACGAGGAAGAAGGTCAGCGTGATCCACAAATAGGCGTAGCGCTTCATGCTCGGCTCCCGTGTCTACATGTGCTGGCGAAACGTCCGCACCGCGCCCGGTTTCCCGATCGTCGGCGCAAACTGATCCAGATCAGTGCTTCGACTTCAGGGCCCGTGTCTTGTCTCCACCAGACACTGCGTTTAGCCTTTCCGCCTGCTCCCCGATTCTCCGGAGAATGACGTGCTCAGGACGCTGATCGCCTTGCTAGCCCTGACCCTGGTCCCGACCGCCTTGGCGGCCCAGCAGGAGGAAGATCCCTATCTTTGGCTCGAGGAGATCCAGGGCGAGCGGGCGCTCCGGCAGGTCGATGAGTGGAACAAGGCGACCGAGGACGATCTCAGCCGCGCGCCGGGGTTCGAGGCGATGCGGGCGCGGGCGCTCGCCATGCTCAACGACGAACGTCAGATCGCCATGCCGGGTCAGGTCCAGGGCGATTTCGTCACCAATTACTGGATCGACGGCAATCATCCGCGCGGCCAGTGGCGGATCTCGCCGCGCGCCGCCTATCTCGCCGGCCGCCCCGAATGGCGGGTGCTGATCGACGTCGACGCGCTCGGCCGCCAGGAAGGCAAGTCCTGGGTCTGGCACGGCGCCGACTGCCTCGCGCCCGAATATCGCCGCTGCCTCGTCTCGCTGAGCCCGGGCGGCGGCGATGCCGACGTGATGCGCGAGTTCGACGTGCCGAGCGGCCGCTTCGTCACCGGCGGCTTCGAGCTTCCCGAGGCCAAGTCGAGCGTCACCTGGCTCGACGCCGACCGGCTGCTGGTCGTCACCAATTACGGCCCGGAGTCGCTGACCAGCTCGGGCTATGGCCGGATCGCCAAGATCTGGCGGCGCGGCACGCCGCTGAGTTCCGCGGAAACCGTCCTCGAAGGCGAGCGCAGCGACGTCGGCGTCAATCCCTTCGCCATGACCGACCGCAGCCGCCGCTGGAACTTCCTGCGCCGCGGGCTGACCTTCTGGACCGGCCGGACGTCCCTGGTGACCGCGGGCGGCGTCCGGCCGCTGCCGATCCCCGACGATGCGACCACCGAGGACGTCATCGACGGCCGCCTCGTCGTCAAGCTCAACAGCCCGCTCGAGGCGGGCGGCCGCACCTTCCCGGCCGGGGCGCTCGTCGCCTGGTCGCTGCCCGACATCGAGGCCGGCCGCCCCGCCGCGCCGGAGCTGGTGATGGCGCCGACCGACCGCCAGGCGATCGAGGAGGTCTCGGCCAGCGACGACATCCTCTGGGCCAAGGCGCTCGACGACGTGTCCGGCCGCCTGTTCGCACTGCGCCGCGGCCGCGACGGACGCTGGGCCAGCAGCACGGTCGACCTGCCCGCCAACTCCACCCTCCATCTCCAGGCCGTCGGCGGCAGCGCCAACCTCGCGCTGGTCAGCGTCGAGGGCATGCTGACGCCGCCCTCGCTCCACGCCGTCACCGCCGAGGGCCGGACCAGCCTCGTCCAGAGCCTGCCCGCCCAGTTCGACGCGAGCGCCTTCACCGTCGAGCAGCGTTTCGCGACCTCCGCCGACGGCACCCGCGTGCCCTATTTCCTGGTCCGCCGGCGCGGCACCAATGGCCCGGTCCCGGCGCTGATCCACGCTTATGGCGGCTTCCGCGCGGCCCAGACGCCGACCTATCTCACCCTCCAGCCCTATCGCTCGGGCCCGCTCGGACTGTTCTGGGCGGAGGCCGGCAATGCCTATGTGCTCGCCAATATCCGCGGCGGTGGCGAATATGGCCCGGCCTGGCACGAGGCGGCGCTACGCGAGCACCGCCAGCGCAGCTTCGACGACCTCCACGCCGTCGCCGAGGATCTGATCCGCGCCGGCATCTCGTCGCGCGGCCATATCGGCATTTCCGGCCGCTCGAACGGCGGCGTCCTGGTCGGCGCCGCGGCCAACCAGCGGCCCGATCTCTACCGCGCCGTCATCTCCGGTTCGCCGCTCACCGACATGCGCCGCTACAACCGCCTGCTCGCCGGAGCGAGCTGGATGGGCGAATATGGCAATCCCGACGTGCCGGCCGACTGGGCCTTCATCAGCCGCTACTCGCCCTATCAGAACCTGCGCGCCGTCCCGAATTATCCGGCGACCTTCTATTATCTCTCGACGCTCGACGACCGCGTCCATCCCGGCCACGCCCGCAAGATGGCGGCGAAGCATCACGCGCTCGGCCAACGCGTCTATTATCGGGAATATCGCGAAGGCGGCCATTCGGTCGGCGCCGACCGGCCCGAGGATGCGGTTCGCGCCGCCTTGCTGTTCGCCTTTCTCACCCGGGAGCTGGGCGGCGGCCGGTGAGCCAGGACGCGTTCACTCTCGAGCATTTCGATCTCGACCGCTTCGTCGCCGAGACCCTGGCCGAGGATCTCGGCGGCAAGGGCGACATCACCTCCGAGGCGGTCATTCCGGCCGAAGCGCACTTCGCCGGCGTGATGGACAGCCGCGATGCGATCATCGTAGCCGGCCTGCCGATCGCCCAGGCCTTCTTCCGCGCGCTCGACCCGGACGTGCGGGTCGAGATCCTGGTCGAGGAAGGGCAGGGGGTTGGGCCCGGCGCCGATCTGCTCCGCCTCTCCGGCCGGGCGCGGGCCCTGCTCACCGCCGAGCGCTCGGCGCTCAACACCGTCCAGCATCTGAGCGGCATCGCCACCCTCACCCGCCGCTATGTCGATGCGATCGCCGGCACCGGCGCGATTCTGCTCGACACCCGCAAGACCCTGCCGGGCCTGCGCATGCTCGAGAAATATGCGACCCGGATGGGCGGCGCCCAGAACCATCGCATCGGCCTGTGGGACGCGGCGATGATCAAGGACAATCACGTCGCCGTGGCCGGTTCTGTCGAGGCGGCGGTGCGGCGCGCGGTCGAGGCCGGCATCGAACGGATCATCGTCGAAGTCGACCGGATCGCCCAGATCGAGCCGGCGATCGGCGCCGGCGCGACTCATCTCCTTCTCGACAATATGGACGTGCCGACCCTCAAGAAGGCGGTCGCCCTGGTCGCCGGCCGCGTGCCGACCGAGGCGAGCGGCGGCGTTACTCTCGACACGATCCGCACCAAGGCCGAGACCGGCGTCACCTATGTCTCGGTCGGCCGCATCACCCAGTCGGCGCCGGCGGCTGATATCGGGCTGGACTTCTCCGGTGTCAAATCAGGTTAAGTATGCGACGACCGCGATCGATCCGGTGGTTTGAAATCCTGTTCCTTGGCTCGCTCCTGACAAGGCCGCTTGGTCTAGGTCTCCTTGGTGAGCATATCCTTGGAAGCCAGTCGCTTGCGGCGCTACTGCCCTCTCGGCCCGCGTCTACGGTTGCGTTTCTAACGGGCGCTGTTTTGAGCATCTCTCTTTGTCTGCTCGTGTCGCGCTTGCGCAGCCGATTTGCGGCTTGGCTGGCCGCACTGTGGATTTTGTTTACGGCTGGGTTCCACCTGCGGACTCAGCTGGTTGCGTGGCCGTCTTGGAGTCTGGCGTGGTCTCTCGCGACCTTTTCAGTTCTTATCTTCGTTGGTGCGTTGCTCGCGCTGGTCAGCGCCGATTCTCGCAAATGGCTCTCGAGGCGAAAAGGCCCGGATGAGATAGCTCGCCACTTTTCATGAATATGGATGGTTAGCTTTCCTCGCGCCGAACCACCTCGCCCTCGATCGTCCTTGTGTGCGGATGGTTCTTGTCGAGCCAGCGCTTCACGATCCTCAGATTGCGCGTGTTCGACCTGAAGAAGAAATCCGGGATCGCGCCGACCCAGGGGATCAGGCCGAGCAGGAAATCGACGCCGATATTGCCGCCCATCCGCGCCAGATGCCATTTCGACATGCCGAGATTGCGCGCCTCCCAGGCGATCCAGGCGCCCATCGCGGTCGCGACCACGCTCCCGGCCACCGGAACGATGTCGAGAATCACGTCGAGTCCGAACTGGCGGTTGGTGCCCGGGATCGTCACTAGTCGCTCGAGCATCACCTCCATCGCCTCGATCCGCTTGCGGACCGAGGCCGGGTCGCGGCCGATCGGCAGCTTGTCTGCGAGTTCGTCGAATCGGCGTGGATCCAGCGCCATCATTGCTCCGCGATCAATGTGCCCGCCGGATGGCGCGCGAACATGTTCGGCCGGAACCCGGTCAGCCGCCGCGAGATCAGCGACCAGCGGACCGGACTCGCCAGGGGAATGAACGGTGTGATGCCGATCAGGATCCCGTCGGCCTTGGCGAGCTCGTTCTGACGGTCGCGCAAGGCGTGCGCGGCGCGCGCGGCGGCCAGCGCCTCGTCCGCGGCCGCGTCGCACGCCCGGCTGACGTCGCAGGTGAAATGGCGCAGATACCAGGTGGCGAGCGTGGCGGGCGCGATCTCGTCGATCAGCCGAAGCTCGGCCGGCGCGCCGGCGGCCACGCGCTCGGCCTCGACCCCGATCAGCCGCCAGTCGCGGCGCAGGCGCGCGAACAGCATGCCGTAACCGGGCCCGTCCGGCATCGCGACCCGGATCCTCGGCGGCGCGTCGAGCGCCGCGAGCGCGGCCGACGCAGCCGGGC
>JAYRLF010000232.1:0-7100 GCA_041905385.1 Allosphingosinicella sp. | reverse complement strand
AAAAACTCGCGGGACTGGACCCTAGCTCGACACCCGGATCGCGTCCGCCGTCTCCTCGACCTCCAGGCCATAGGCATCGCGGAGCAGCCGGGCGAAGGCATCGGGCTCGGTCGCGGGGAACCGGCCACCGATGCGCATATTGCCGGCCTCGGCATCGGTGACGACGATCGGCTTCTCATTGTAGCGGTTGAACTCGGCGGCGACGTCCATGAGCCGGGTCTGGTCGAAGCTCAGCATGCCTTCCCGCCAGGCGAGGGCGCTCGCCACCCTGTCCTGCGCGCGCGCCGTCACCAGGGTCGCCGCCCCGCTGGTGCGGGCGATGTCGCCGCCGCGGATGATCGACGAGCGGACCGCCTGGTCGCCGCGGACCTCGTCGACCCGCACCCGCCCTTCCAGCACCGACACGGCGACATCGTCGCCGACCCGGCGCACCGAGAATTTGGTGCCGAGCACGGTCACGCGGCGGCTGCCGGCATGGACGACGAAGGGCGCATTCTCATCGTGCGCGACCTCGAAATAGGCTTCGCCGCGGTCCAGCCAGAATTCCCGCCGCCCCGCGCCGACGGCGGCGCGCACGCGCGATGCGGTGTTGAGCATGACCTTGCTGCCGTCCGGCAGGGCGATCGTACGGCGGCCGCCGACCGGCGTGTCGAAGGCGCGGGCTGCCACTGCCTTCGCCGGCTCTCCCCAGGGCCGAATGGTAAAAGCCAGCCCGAGGACGACCAGGAGCGAAGCGGCGATGGCCGCCGGTAGCCAGGAGCGCCGACTTGTTGGCCCCTCCCCTTGATGGGGAGGAGTTCGGGAGGGGTGAACGTAAGAGACCCGCTCAGTGCCGGCGGAAACGTTCATCCCCACCATGAGCAGGTTCGGCTCGCCCCGCGAGCCGAAGCCATGTCCGGGGGACATGGCGACCTGCTCATCTTCCATCATGGGGGAGGGCAATTCAGCGCGGGCGCCTTCCGCTCCGCGCCCGCGGCCGAGCGCGCCGATCCGGTCGGCCTCGCGCCAGCTGTGCTTCAGCCGCCAATAGGCCGCCTTGTTGCCGTCGGATTCCCCGAGCCACTCGGCCAGAGCCATTTCATCCGATTCGCTCCAGCCATCCTGCTCTTGCGCGACCAGCCACATCGCGGCGCGATCATGTGCCTGCCCGGCGCGGCTCATGGCTCGCGCCCCTGCTCGCGGCGCGCCGCATGGCGGCGGCGGACGATGCGGCCGGCGCCGCCGAGCATGAAATCGGCGAGCGCCCTCATCCCCATGGCAAGCTGATGGTTGACCGCGTCCACGCCGATGCCGAGCCGGTCGGCGGTCTCCCGGGCGCTCAGCCCCTCGATCTTGCGCAGCTCGACGATCTCGCGGACCCGCGGCGACAATTTGCCGAGGCCGGCCTGGACCCGGCGTAGCGCATCGCGCGCGTCGAGATGCCGGTCGGCCTCGAGCAGGTCGACCTGGCCGCGCACCGTCTCGAGGTCGGCGACAAGATCGAAGGAGACGATACGAGCCCGCCGGGCGCGATTGATCAGATGATTGCGCGCCACCGTGAACAGGAAGGCGCGCGTGTTGAGCGGCAGCCCATTGCGGGCGCCGGCGATCGCCAGCTCGTACACATCGTGCCGCAAATCCACCACGTCGTCCGCCACTCTCCAGTTCCGACCGATGAACTGCGTCAAAGACCGTTCGAGAGGGAGCACCTCCCGGCAGAACCAATGTTCGAGGGCCTCGTCATCGACCATCTGCCCGGACCGGGCCTCTCCTCGCGCGCGACATTATGTCGTGCGCTGGAGACAAACGGGTGGCAAGAACTTGTAATCAGTAGTGTCAGGGATCGGCGATCGATCATGCTGGCGCGGTCGCGCCGGAGCGGATTAAGAAAGGCGATGCGCCTCGCCATCCTCGAGACCGGCACGCCGCCGCCGGCCCTGGTCCCCGAATTTGGCTGCTATCCGGCGATGTTCGAGGCGCTGCTCGGGGAAAGCCTGCCGAGCTACGACGTGGCGGCCGGGGAGCTGCCGGGCGAAATCGGCCGCTACGATGCCTATCTGATCACCGGCTCGCCGGCCGGCGTCTACGAGCCCCTGCCCTGGATCGAGGATCTGCTGCTCTTTCTCCGCGCCGCCAAGGGCCGGGCCAAGCTGGTTGGGATCTGCTTCGGCCATCAGGCGATGGCGCAGGCATTCGGCGGCCATGTCGAGAAGTCGGCCAAGGGCTGGGGCGTCGGCCTGCACACCTATCCGATCGTCCGCCACGAGCCCTGGATGGACGACGTGCCGAGCGTCGCGGTGCCGGCCTCGCACCAGGACCAGGTGGTGATGCAGCCGCCCAACAGCGAGGTGATCGCCTCATCCCTGTTCACACCCTATGCCGGCCTCACCTGGCGCGACCAGAAGGCGATCTCCTTCCAGTTCCATCCGGAATTCGAGCCGGCTTATGCCAAGGCGCTGATCGCGCAGCGCTACGACCGGACGCCCGACCCGGACGGCGCGATCGCCTCACTCGATCGGCCGAACGACAATGCGCGGGTGGGGAGCTGGATCAAGCGGTTCCTGGAAGGGTGAGGCGCGAGTTCCCCCCGAGCGAAGTTCGGGGAGGAACTGAGTCACCCTGAATTCCTGAGCGCCGTCGCGATCGCGTTGATCGACAGCTGGATCCCTTCGGCGACGCGCGGGTCGGTCTCGCCGGCGCGGTGGCGCTTGAGCAGCTCGATCTGGAGCAGGTTCAGCGGCTCGATATAGGGCAGCCGCAGCCGCACCGAATCCTCGAGCTTGGGATTGTCCTCGAGAAGGCGGCTCTCGCCTGTGATCGCGAGCAGGCCATCCCGGGCGCGGTGCCATTCGTCGGAAATCCGGCCGAAGACATGATCGCGCAGCGCCGCGTCCTCGACCAGGCCGGCATAATGCGCGGCGATGCCGAGATCAGATTTGGCCAGCACCATCTCGAGATTGTCGAGCGTCGCCCGGAAGAAGGGCCAGCCCTCGCGCATCTCCCGCAGCATCGCGACGTCGCACCCGGCGAAGCCGGTGCCGACCCCGAACCAGCCGGGCAGCATGATCCGCGCCTGCGACCAGCTGAACACCCAGGGAATGGCGCGCAGATCCTCGATCCGGTCGGATTTGGTGCGGCTGGCCGGCCGCGAGCCGATCTTGAGGTCGGCGATCTCGGCGATCGGCGTCGCCTGTCGGAAGAAGCTGCGGAAGCCCTCGGTCTCGTAGACCAGCCCGCGATAGGCGCGGAAGGCGGCCGCCGAGACCTGCTCCATCGCCGCATAGAAGCGGTCGCGCCGGCGCGCCGAGCGCTCCTCGAGGCTGGCGAGCAGGGTCGCCGCCGCGATCGCCTCGAGATTGACCGCCGCCGCTTCGGGCGTGCCATATTTGGCGGAGATCACCTCGCCCTGCTCGGTGATCCTGATCCGCCCCTGGACGGTGCCGGACGGCTGCGCCTGGATCGCCGCGAAGCTGGAGCCGCCGCCGCGCCCGACCGCGCCGCCGCGGCCGTGGAAGAGCTGCATCGTCGTGCCGGCTTCGGCGAAGCAGGTCGCCAGCTTGCGGCTCGCCTTGTGCAGGCTCCAGACCGAGGTGAGATAGCCGCCGTCCTTGTTGGAATCGGAATAGCCGAGCATCACCTCCTGATGGCCGCGCGCCTTCGCCAGCGCGGCCAGCTCCGGCAGCGCGAAGGATGCGGCCATGATTTCGGCCGAGCGCTCGAGGTCCTCGATCGTCTCGAACAAGGGCACGACCATGATCGGCGCCGCGGGCGGATCGCCGGCGCGCCACAGCCCCACCTCCTTCAGCAGGAGATAGACTTCGAGCAGGTCGGACACGCTTTCCGCCTTGGAGATGTTGTAGGTGGTGATCGCCTCCGGTCCGTAGGTGCCGTGCGCCTCGGCCGCCGCGCGGGCGATGGCGAGCTCCGACTCAGTCTCGGGCGAATATGTGACGAACGGGCTCGACAGCAGCCGCCCCCCGGCCAGCTCGCGCCGCAGCAGCGCGATCCGGGCCGGCTCGTCGAGCCCGAGATAGTCGGCCTCGACTCCCGCCGCAGCGAGCAGCTCGGCGACGACGCGCTCGTGGACCGCCGAATTCTGGCGGAGATCGAGCGTGGCGAGATGGAAACCGAACGTCTCGACCGCGCGGATCAGCCGCTTGAGCGGGCCGCCCTCGGCAATCTCGCCCAGGCCCTGCGACAAGGTGACGAGATCGGCGTGAAAGTCGGCCGGCAGGCGATAGGCGTCGCCGGGGAGGCGCGACGGCCGCTTCGGTTCCCGGCCGACGGCGGCGCGATAGGTGGCGGCGAGCCGGGCGTAGATGCCGCTGACCGCGCGCCGCCAGGGCTCGTCGCGGCGGGCCGGGGAGTCGTCGCCCGAGCGGGCGGCGAGCGCCTCCACATCGTCGGGCACCGGCGCGAGCTCGGACGACAGCGACAGCTCGGCGCCGATCGCGTGCAGCTGGTCGAGATAGAAAGCGAGCACCGCCTCGGCGGCGCGGCCGAGCGCATAGCCGAGCGACTCCGCGACCACGTTCGGATTGCCGTCGCGATCGCCGCCGATCCAGCTGCCCGGCTTCAGGAAGCTCGGCGGCCGCGTGCCGAGCGCCCGCTCCCAGCGCGCATAGAGCGCCGGCAGGACCGGCAGGAAGACGTCGCGCAAATAGGACAAAGCCGATTCCACCTCGTCGGCCACGTAGAGACGCTCGCGACGGAGCGGCCGCGTCTGCCAGAGCAAGGCGATCTGGCGACGGATCGCCTCGTTGACCGGCTGGCCGTCCTCGGTCTCCTCGACGCCGGCATCGCGCAGCTTCATCAGCTCGGCGATGCGGTTGCGGCGGTCGAGCATCGACTTGCGCCGGACCTCGGTCGGGTGGGCGGTGAGGACCGGGACGATCAGGGCGGAGTCGAGCATCGCCGCGAGCCGCTCCTCCGCGACGCCCTTCTCGCGAAGCCGTTCGACGACCTCGGCCACGGTGGCGCCCGGCTCGACGGTGATGCCCTGGCGATCCTCGGCCAGATTGGCGAGCATCGAGAACAGCATGAAGCCGCGGACGAAGGCGAGCGTCTCGTCGAGGCTGAGCGCGCCGAGACCGGGATCGACCGAATCGCCGGTGATCAGCCCGCGATGTCGGTCGACCGAGGTCGAGCGGATATATTCCGTGCGCCGATAGATCGCCTCGCCGCCGAGCTCGCGAATGACGTCGCCGAGCAGGCGGCCGAGAAAGCGGATGTCGGGATTTTGGCCGATCGTTCCGGTTGCGGGCGGGGCGGGCTGGTCCATGATCGTCCTCGATCTTGCGGCGGTGCAGCATAGTCCGGACTCGGGCCGACGCCACGCGAAAGCTTCACGCTGGCGCTTGCCAGCCATTGGGCGCGCCCGTAACCGGCGCAAGACGCCCGCCGGGAGGGATTGAGATGAAGACTCGCGCCGCCATCGCCGTTGCCCCCAACCAGCCGCTGGAGATTCACGAGGTCGATCTCGATGGCCCCAAGGCCGGCGAAGTGCTGGTCGAGGTGATGGCCACCGGCATCTGCCACACCGACGCCTATACGCTCGAGGGCAAGGACAGCGAGGGGATCTTCCCGTCGATCCTGGGCCATGAGGGCGCCGGCATCGTCCGCGAGATCGGGCCGGGCGTGACCTCGGTCGCGGTCGGCGACCATGTCATCCCGCTCTACACGCCCGAATGCCGCCAGTGCAAAAGCTGCCTGTCGCGCAAGACCAATCTCTGCACCGCGATCCGCGCCACTCAGGGCAAGGGCGTGATGCCGGACGGCACAAGCCGCTTCAAGCTCGGCTCCGAGACGATCTACCATTATATGGGCTGCTCGACTTTCTCGAACTTCACGGTGATGCCCGAGATCGCGGTCGCCAAGGTCCGGCCCGACGCGCCGTTCGACAAGATCTGCTATATCGGCTGCGGCGTCACCACCGGCGTCGGCGCGGTGATCTGGACGGCTGGCGTCGAGCCCGGGACCAATGTCGTCGTCTTCGGCCTCGGCGGCATCGGCCTCAACGTCATCCAGGGCGCGAGGCTGGTCGGCGCCGACAGGATCGTCGGCATCGACATCAACCCGGCCAAGCGCGCCATGGCCGAAGCCTTCGGCATGACCCATTTCATCAATCCCGCCGAGATCGGCTTCGACAAGGTCGTCCAGGCGATCCTCGACATCACCGACGGCGGCGCCGACTACAGCTTCGACTGCACCGGCAATACCGACGTGATGCGCCAGGCGCTGGAATGCTGCCACCGCGGCTGGGGTGTCTCGACGATCATCGGCGTCGCCGAAGCCGGCCGCGAGATCGCGACCCGCCCGTTCCAGCTGGTCACCGGCCGGGTCTGGAAGGGCTCGGCCTTTGGCGGCGCGCGCGGCCGCACCGACGTGCCGCGGATCGTCGACTGGTACATGGACGGCAAGATCAACATCGACGATTTGATCACCCACACCATGCCACTCCAGGACATCAACAAGGCGTTCGACCTGATGCATGCCGGCGAAAGCATCCGGAGCGTGGTGATCTACTGAGCCGGCGGAACCGCCGCGATGGTCCTCTTGTTCTCCCGCTGCAAGGGCGCCCTTCGCCCCGGGAGAGATTCAGATGAAGGGCATCATTCTTTGGCTGCTCGGCGTGCCGATCGGCGTGATCATCCTGCTCTATCTGCTGTTCTGAACCGAAGAAGGGGGGCGGTGCAGTGACGCTCGAAACCGTTTCGACCGCCCGGAGCCATGGCGGCGTCCAGGGCGTCTATCGCCATCGCAGCGCCGCCACCGGCACCGAGATGACCTTCTCCGTCTTCGTGCCGCCTCAGGCGGACGAAGGCGCGGCGCTCCCGGTCATCTGGTATCTTTCCGGCCTCACCTGCACCCACGCCAATGTCACCGAGAAAGGCGAGTACAGGCAGGCCTGTGCCGAGCTCGGACTGGTCTTCGTCGCGCCCGACACCTCTCCGCGCGGCGAAGGCGTGCCGGACGATCCGGCCGGCGCCTATGATTTCGGCCTCGGCGCCGGATTCTACGTCGATGCGACCGAGCCGCCGTTCGACCGGCATTATCGAATGTATTCCTATGTGACCGAGGAGCTGCCGGCCCTGGTCGCCGAACATTTCCCGGTCGATCCG
>JAYRLF010000231.1:3652-7103 GCA_041905385.1 Allosphingosinicella sp. | reverse complement strand
CGGAGATCACCGATCTCGCCCAGTGCCTGATCGCGATGGGGGCCGAGATCGAGGGCCTCAAGAGCGACACGCTCACCATCCATGGCCGCGACCGGCTGCACGGCGCGACCTACAAGGTGATGCCCGACCGGATCGAGGCCGGCAGCTATGCCTGCGCGGCGATGATCACCGGCGGCTCGCTCGAGCTGGTCGGCGCCGGCGAGGAATCGATGCACGCCATCCTCGCCGGAATCCGTGATTCCGGCGGCACGGTCGAGCTCATGCGCGACGCGATCAAGGTCACCGCCAATGGCGCGACCCGCCCCCTGTCGATCTCGACCGCGCCCTTCCCCGCCTTCCCGACCGACATGCAGGCCCAGTTCATGGCGATGCTGAGCCTGGCCGAGGGCACCAGCCTGCTGACCGAGACGATCTTCGAGAACCGCTACATGCACGTGCCGGAGCTGAGCCGGATGGGCGCCGACATCGAGGTGCGCGGCCGCTCGGCGGTGGTGCGCGGCGTCAAGGGACTGGTCGGCGCGCCGGTCATGGCGACCGATCTGCGCGCCTCGATGAGCCTCGTCCTCGCCGGCCTCGCCGCCGAGGGCGAGACCCAGGTCAACCGCGTCTACCATCTCGACCGCGGCTATGAGCGGCTCGAGGAGAAGCTGCAGGCGGTCGGCGCCGACGTCGAGCGGATCAGCGTCGGCTGAGCGTGGATGAGCGTTCTCGTTCGGAGAGCGTCATCCACGGGGCCGCTCTCGAAGCCTTGCGATCGAGGGCCCTGATCAGGCTGCCCTTCGATGGCGGCGCGGCAGCGCTCGTCAGGACGGAGGCGGCGGACGCCGAATCCCGCGATCCGCATCGCGCCGAGCTTGCCCATCTCGTCGACGAATATTGGGCGCTCAACGGCGCCGGACATTATGACGGCGCGCTGATGAGCGTCGGCAATTTCCGCAAATCCGGCGCAGCGGTGAGTCTCGGCAGCGGCACGATCCGCTATCGCGACTATCTCGCCACGGATCGAATCCTCTTGGAGTTTCCCGACCGCGCGCCATCGCTCGCCGTGGGGGCGCACGCCGTCCTGCTGTGCGGGGACGACCTCGTCCTCTTGCGCTTGCAGGATTCTCGCCTAGCCTTGCCGGGCGGCGCGGTCGACGCGGCTGACCTTCACGAAGCGGGCGGCGACGCGCTTCGCCATGCGATCTCGCGGGAGGTGTTGGAAGAGACCGGCCTCGATCTTGCCGACGCCGATTGGGACATCACCGGCCTCTATGTCGGCGGCGTTCCGACCCATCTGATCGTCCTGCTCGCGACTGAGATACCGTCCGCCTCCCGGGCAGCGCTCGAAGCCTTTTCGCCGGCCGATCGGCATGATCGGATTCGCGCGGTGGAGCTGCTGCCGCTCGCGGGCCTCGTCGAGAAGATGGACGGGCTTCCGTTGGTGGTTCGGGCGGCGCTGCGGTCGCTCATGCATGCCCGGGGAAAACGCCCGGCATGGTTCATCGAGATGTAACGGATCGCCGCCGGAGAGCTCAGGCTTCGGGCAGGCGGCAGAGGTCGACCCACCGCTCCGCGACCAGGTCGGCCAATCGTTCGGTCGAAATTTCGACCGAGCTGTTGAGCGAGCCGGCGGCCGGATAGACGATGTCATAAGCCTTGAGCGAGACGTCGATGAAGACGGGCACTTCCGTCGCGAGGCCGAACGGGCAGACGCCGCCGACCGGATGGCCGGTGACCGCAAGAGTCTCCTCGGGCCCGAGCATGCGCGGCCTGGTGCCGAACTCGGCCTTGCTCTTTGCATTGTCGAGCCGGGCATCGCCGCGCGCGACGAGCAGGAAGACGAGTTCGCCGGCCCGGACGGCCAGGGTCTTGGCGATCCGGCCGGGCTCGACGCCGAGCGCGGCCGCGGCGGTCGCGACGGTCGCGGTGCTTTCGGCGACCTCGATGATCGGCAAATCGGGTGCGTGCGCCGCTAGCCAGGCGCGGACGGATTCGAGGCTCAAGGAATAAGGCTCCCCGGACAGTTTGCGCGGGGGAGCCTTATTGAGGTCAGGCCTGTCCGCCAAGCGCCGGCGGCGGTCGCTTAGCCGACCGGCTCGTCGACCGCATTCGCGGCGCGCTCGATCTCGGCGATGTCGATCTTGCGCATCTTGAGCATCGCCTCCATCGCCCGGCGCGCCCGGCCCGGATCCGCGTCCTGCTCGAGCTCGATCAGCCGGCGCGGCGTGATCTGCCAGGACAGGCCATATTTGTCCTTGAGCCAGCCGCAGACGCTTTCCTCGCCGCCGTCGGCGGTCAGCGCGTTCCACAGCCGGTCGGTCTCGGCCTGGTCCTCGGTCAGCACCTGGATCGAGATCGCCTCGTTGAACTTGAACTGCGGGCCGCCATTGAGGCCCATATATTTCTGGCCGGCGAGCGTGAACTCGACCACCAGCGGCGTTCCGGCCGGCCCGGACGGCGTGTCCGCCGGCGACTTCCAGACATCGTCGATGCTGCTGTCGGGCAGTAGCGACACGTAGAAGCGGGCCGCTTCCTCGGCATTCATGTTGAACCACAGACAGGGTTTGATCTTGGTCATGTCCGTCTCCTTCATCGGGTTTGAGATACGAGCGCGAAATTTGCGCCCTGCGGATCAACACCCTGGATGATCCAGCTTCCCCCCGGCACTTCGTGCGGCCCCATCAGGATCTGGCCGCCCTTGTCCTTGACCCGCTCGACCGCCGCGTCGATGCCGTCGACGTTGATGTAGAAGGCCCAGGCAGAGACCGGCAAATTGGGCGGCTTGTCCATCATCCCGCCCATCTGCAGCTCGCCTTCGCCGAAGATGCGGTAGCTGCCCATCTCGCCCATCGGCATCTCGGTGATCGTCTGCCAGCCGAACAGGCCGGAATAGAAAGCGAAGGCCGCTTTCTCGCCGACGCTCGAATAGAGCTCGTGCCAGCTGATCATGCCGGGCGCCTCCGCGTCCGGCCGCGGCGGCGCGCCGCCTTCGGGCGGCCGCGGCTGGAGGATGTAGAATGGCGCGCCGCCCGGATCGGCGAGCATGGCGAAGCGGCCGACATCGGGAATGTCGTTGACCGGCATCAGCACCTTGCCGCCCGCCGCCTCGATCGCGGCGACCTTGGCGTCGGCATCGTCGACGCCGATATAGCCGATCCAGGTCGGCCGGGCGCCGCCGGCGAGCATCTGATCGGTCAGCTGGAGCGCGCCGCCGACGCCGCGATCACCGACCGACAGCACGACATAGCGATTGCCGCTCTCGGTCGAGCCCGGATGATCGGCCGCATTCCAGCCCACCACGGCCTTGTAGAAATCGAGGCCGGCATCGACGTCGGTCGACATCAGCTCGTACCAGATGAACTTGTCGGCCATTTCGGATCTCCTCGTTCCACTTGGCCGGGGGGGGGGGAGGGGGGGGGGCGGGGCCCCCCCCGCGCGGACACGGCGGGCCCCCCCCGGTAGACGGCCC
>JAYRLF010000231.1:0-3642 GCA_041905385.1 Allosphingosinicella sp. | reverse complement strand
GAAGCCGGATGCCGGCTTCGCACCCCTGTCGCTCAAGCGTCGACCACCGGCTTGAAGCCGCCATAGATCATCCGCATGCCGTCGAACGGCATATTGGCGTGATCGGGCTTCATCCGCTCGTCTTCCATCAGCTTCGGCCAGGCTTCGTCGCGCGCCGCCTTGGACGGCCATTCGACCCAGGAGAAGACGACGGTCTCGTCCTCCTTCGCCTGCACCGCGCCCTTGAAGTCGGTCAGCTTGCCGTCGGGCACGTCGTCGCCCCACGCCTCGACCACGCGAGTGGCGCCATATTCGCGGAACACGGCCGAGGCCTTGGTCGCCATCTCGCGATAGGCGTCCTTGTTCGCATTGGGGACGGCGACGAGGAAGCCATCCGTATAGCCGTCCTGGCTCTGCGTCCCTTCGTCGAGGATCGAGGCGAATCCGCCGAAGATCATCCGCTGGCCGTCGAACGGCATGTCCGCCGCCTGCATGCGAGGATCGCTGCGGATCTTCTCGTTGGCCGCGTCGCGGGTCGCCCGGTCCGGATATTCGAGCCAGGAGAAGCAGACCACCTCGCCCTCCTCGGCCTTCACCGCGCCCTTGAAGTCGGTGACCTTGCCGTCGGGGACATCGTCGCCCCAGCCTTCGACCAGCCGGGTGGCGCCGAACTCCTTGAACAGGGAGGCAGCCTCGGCCGCGGACTCGGTGAATCTCTCCTTGTTGGCGGCCGGGACTGCCAGCACGAACCCTTCCACATAGGTCATCGTCTCTCTCCTCTTGCGATCATCTGCCCGAAAAAATTGCGGCGCCGGCAAGGGGGTCGGCCGGCGCCGCAGTCGGGGGTCAGGCGGCTGCGGGCTCGGCCTGCTGCGCGCCGGCAGCGGCGAAGCCCGCCATGTCCATCCACATCGTCTCCCAGATATGGCCGTCGAGATCCTCGAAGCTGCGGCCATACATGAAGCCGTAATCCTGCTTGTCGCGCGGCTCGCGGCCACCGGCGGCGAGCGCCTTGTCGGTGATCGCGTCGACGCCCTCGCGGCTGTCCTCGGAGATGCAGATCAGCACCTCGCTGGTCTGGCGCGCGTCGGCGATCGCCTTGGGGGTGAACTGGGCGAACTTGTCGTGGGTCAGCAGCATGACGTGGATGGTGTCGGTGAGCACCATGCAGGCCGCGGTCTCGTCGGTGAATTGCGGATTATTGGTGAACCCGATCGCCTCGTAAAACGCTTTGGCGGCATCGAGGTCGGCGACCGGCAGGTTCACGAAAATCAGCTTCGACATGTTTCTCTCCTGGGGCTCGATTCGGCGAATCGGTTTGACGTTGTTGGCCCATTCTGTTATAAATTACAACCATGAAGTTAAAAAAGATAACTGAGTCGCAATCCGGCCCGTCGCGGCGGCGCTACGATGATGCGTGCGGCACCGCGCATGCGCTCGACCTGATCGGCGAGCGCTGGGCACTTCTGGTGCTGCGCGAGCTTATGCTCGGCCCGAAACGGTTCAGTGACATCCGCGCCGACCTGCCCGGAATCAGCGCCAATGTGCTGACCCAGCGGCTGGAAGGGCTGGAGGCGGTCGGCCTGGTGGTGAAGCGGCGGCTGCCGCCGCCGGTTTCGGCCCAGGTCTACGAGCTGACCCAATGGGGCTATGAAGCCGAGCCGATCGTCCAGGCGCTCGGGCGCTGGGCGACGCGGTCGCCCGATCACGACCCGACCATGCCGCTCAGCCCGACCTCGCTGATGATGTCGTTCCGGACGATGCACGACGTCGCGCGCCTCGCCGGGGTGGATGCGCGTATCGGCTTCCGGATCGGCGTCGAGACCTTCCTGGTGCGTATCGCCGACGGTGCGCTGCGGGCCGAACGGGGCGAGGTCGAGGCCGCGGACCTGGTCTTCACCGGACCGGCCGGAATCATCGCCGCCGCGATTTATGGCGGCGTCCCGATCGAGGCGCTCGAGGCCGAGGGCGTGCTGAAGGTCGAGGGCGACCGCGCGCTGGCGGCGCGCTTCACGACCCTCTTCCCGCTCCCGGAAAAGGCGCCGCGCCCGGCGTAGCGGCAGGCGCGCAAGGGGCGTGCGATCCGGCTGCATCGGGCCGCCCTAGCCATGTCCGGCCCGCTGCGGGACGAAAGTTCGACCAACGGCGCCGAAATGCAGCCAAATGCCGGCGCCCGCGCCTCAGAAGCCGATCTTCCCGGCCGATTCCGGCTTCGCCCGCGCTTCCGCCTCGAGCATGGCCAGGATCTCGCCCGCTCCGGCCTCGGAATAGCGAAGCTGTCGCTTCACCACCGCGAAGTCGCCCGGCGTCAGGTTGGACAGGCGGTCGAGCCCGGCCGGCGGCGCGTCGCTGAAGAATCGCGTCCAGGCCCGCGCCAGCAGCCCCGGCGACAGCGGCCGGAGCTCGAGCTTGAAGACGAAACGCCGCAACGCCGCGGCATCGAGCCGCTGCTTGTGGTTGGTCGCCGCGATGAACGGCAGCTTGTGATTGTCCATCCAGGTGAGCAGCTCGTTCACCTGGCTGACCTCCCACGAACGCTGCGCGCCCGACCGGTCGAAGAGCAGCGAATCGACCTCGTCGAACAGCAGCACGGCGCCGCGGTCGCGCGCCTCGGCGAAGGCGGCCGCGATCCGCGCCTCGGTCTCGCCGACCCAGGAGGACAGCAAGTCCGACGCGCGCTTGGTGAGCAGCGGCCGGTCGAGCCGCTCCGCCACCAGGGCGGCGAGCGCGGTCTTGCCGGTCCCGGGCGGGCCGGTGAGCAGCAGCGAGACGTCCGCCGGCGCGCCGGGCGCGGCGATCCGGTCGACCAGCCGATCGATCGGCCGGTCCGCCTCGTAGAGGCTGAGGTCGAGCGCCGCCTTGGCCGGCTGCGGCGGCAGGCCGCGCCCGCCGCGCACGCCGAGCAGCAGCGCGCGTCCGATCGCCTCGGTCTCCTCGGCGCCGCCGTCTGCGAGCGCCGCGGCGCGCAAGGCGGCCTTGGCCAGGCCGGCCGTGCCCTCCTCGGCCGGAAGCAGAACGTCGAGCCCGCTCCGCGCCGCGGCCATGCCTTCCGCCTCGGCGACCCGGCGGACGATCCGCGCCCGCGCCTGCGGGTTCGGATAGCCCATCCGCAGGATGTAGCTCATCCGCCGCAAATGCGCGGGATCGACCTCGTCGATCGCATTGCTGGTCCAGATCACCGGCACCTCATTGCTCTCGAGCAACCGGTTGACGAAGATCTTGGATGCCGTCCGCCGCTGGTTGGCGCCCGCATAGAGGCTCGCCTCGCAGAACAGATCCTCCATTTCGTCGAACAGCAGCACCGATCCGCCGCGGCGGCTGAGCAGCCGCTGCGAGCGCTTGAGCGCGGCCAGCCGGTCTGAACGCGACGGCTCGCCGCCGTCGACTTCCTCACCGACCGCATAGAGCGTCGCGCCGGCCGCATCCGCCAGCGTTCGCGCCAGCTCGGTCTTGCCGGTGCCCGGCGGGCCGTAGATCAGCAGATTGATCCCGGGAGCACCCTTGCGGAGCGCGCCTTCGAGCACGCGAACGATCAGCCGGAAATCGTCGCGCTGGTCGGCGAAATCGTCCGGGGACAGGCGCGGCGGCTGGCGCGCGCCGGCAAGGGCGTCGATCAGCGCGCCGGACTCGGTGAGGCCGTCGTCGAACACCAGCGAGAAGCGC
>JAYRLF010000230.1:0-7117 GCA_041905385.1 Allosphingosinicella sp. | reverse complement strand
CATAAGCGGCGAAGGGCCCGCCATGGATCTCGAGGATCAGCGGGTGGCGTTCGCCGTCGCGATGCTCGGGCGGCAAGGTCACCCAGGCCTCGACCGGGCGGTTGTCGTGCGACGAATTGAACTGGATCCGCCGGACCTCGCCCATCCGCTTGTTGTCGAGCAGTTCGGCATTGAGCCGGGTCAGCTGGCGCCGGTTGCCGCCGCGCACCAGGCTGATGTCGGCCGGGCGGGTCGGGGTGCCGCCGGCGATGGCGAGCGAGCCGTCGCGAGCGACGCTGAAGCTCCCGCCGGTATAGGGCCGGTCGATCGTGGGACCGCTGAGGCCCTCCGCGGCGGTGCGGACCGAGCCGTCGAGTCCGACCCGCGCGACACGCGTCTCGCCATGATCGTCATAGGAGACGTAGATCGAACGCCCGTCGGCGGCCCAGAGCGGCGAATCGACGCTGCGGTCGAGCGAGCCGGTCAGCACTCGCGGGTTCGAACCGTCGGCGTTCATCACATAGAGGCGGACATTCTCATAGCCGCGATTGCGGTCGTCGAAGCCGGTATAGGCGATCAACCGGCCGTCCGGCGACACCGCCGGCTGGGCGTCGGGTCCATCGCGGCGGGTCAGCGCCCGAACCTGGTTGCTGGCGATTTCGAGCGCGTAGATCTCGGTGTTGAGCCCCTCGCGCTCCCAATTCTCGGTGCGGTTGCCGCCGAACAGGATCGAACGGCCGTCGCCCGACCAGGCGAGCGGACCGTTGACGTTATAGGGGCCGAAGCTGAGCTGGCGCGGCGCGCCGCCGTCGGACGAAACCAGGAAGATCTGCTCGTAGCCGGGCCGCAAATAGCCTTGGCCGTCGAAGCGGTAGGTGACCGCGTTGATGATCTGCAGCGGCTCCGCCCATTGCGCGCCTTCCGGCCGCGCGAGCGGCGTGCCGAGCCGCAGGCCCTCGTCCGGTATGAACATCGAATAGGCGATCTGGCGGCCGTCGGGGGACCAGGCAATGCTGCTCGGCGCGTCCGGCAGGCCGGTGATCCGCGCCGATTCGCCGCTGCTCATCCAGCGCACGAACAATTGCGGGCGGTTGCCCTCGGCGGTCGAGATGAAGGCGAGCCGGTCGCCATTGGCCGACCAGCGCGGCTGGCTGTGCGAGCCCGGGCCGGCGACGAGCGGCATCTGGCGGCCGGTGCCGGTGTCGATCAGCCAGATCGTCTGGCGGAAACGGTCGGTCATGATGTCGCCGGAGCGGCGCACATAGGCGATCCAGCGGCCGTCCGGGCTGATCTGCGGGTCGCTGGCGATCTCGAGGTCGAACAGGTCGCGCGCGGTGAAATGGCGCTCCGGCCCGGTCGGCGGCGCCGCCGGCGCCGGCGCCAGCGTGAACATCAGAGCCGCGAACGCCCCAAGCCATTTCCGCATGATCGTGCCTCCCGAAAAAATCAGGCCCAATCATAAGCAGAGGCTCAGCCTTTGCGGAAGGGCGCCATCTCGTCGAGCGCCGCGATTTCGCGCGCGACCGCGCGGCGCTCGGCCTCGAGAAAATCGGCAACGGCGCGGCGGAAGCCCGGATTGGCGATATAATGGGCCGACCAGGTCGGCACCGGCCGATAGCCGCGGGCGAGCTTGTGGGCGCCCTGGGCGCCGGCCTCGACGCGCTTGAGGCCGCGCGCGATCGCCGCCTCGATCGCCTGATAATAGCAGAGCTCGAAATGGAGGTGGGGCACCTCCTCGATACACCCCCAGTAACGGCCGTAGAGTGCGTCGGCGCCGATCAGGTTGAGCGCGCCGGCGATCGGCCGGCCATCGCGGCAGGCGAAGATCAGCAGCACCCGGTCGCCGAGCCGCTCGCCGAGCAAGGAGAAGAAGTCGCGGGTCAGATAGGGGCGGCCCCATTTGCGCGCGCCGGTGTCCTGGTAGAAGGCCCAGAAGGCGTCCCAATGCGCTTCGCCGATCGCGTCCCCGGTGACGTGGACGACCTCCAGCCCCTGCAGCGCGAGCTGGCGTTCCTTGCGGATCGCCTTGCGCTTGCGCGAGGCCAGGCTGGCGAGGAATGCGTCGAAATCCTCATAGCCCTGGTTGAGCCAGTGGAACTGGCTGTCGGTGCGGATCAGCCAGCCGGCCCGGCTGAAAGCGGCGACCTCGTCGGGATGGATGAAGGTGGCGTGGGCCGAGGACAGGCCGTTGGAATCGACGATCCTCTCAGCCGCGCCGATCAGGGCGCGGGCAAGCGCGGGCTCGCGGGTCAGAAGCCGCCGGCCCGGCACCGGCGTGAACGGCACGGCGATCTGGAGCTTGGGATAATAATCGCCGCCGGCGCGGTGGAAGGCGTCGGCCCAGCCATGGTCGAACACATATTCGCCCTGGCTGTGGCTTTTCACATAAGCCGGCATCACCGCGTCCGGGCGCCCGTCCGGCCCCTCGATCGCGACCGGCACCGGCTGCCATCCGGTCTCGGCCGTCGCGCTGCCGGATTCCTCCAGCGCGGACAGGAAGGCGTGGCTCAGGAAGGGATCGCCGGTGCCGGCGCAGCGGTCCCAATCCTCGGCCGGAAATTCGACGACGCCCGGGGCGATCCGGGCGACGATGGACTCACCGCTCATCTAGGACCCTCGGGCACCTCATAGATGATCTGGTCGGCGTGCAGCGCCGCAGTCGCGCGCTGGGCGTCTGTCCGGCAGGTCCAGGTCAAGGTCGGCAGGCCTCTGGCCCGCTGCGCCGCGGCGAAGCGCGACGGCAGGTCGCGTATGTCATAAGCCAGGAAATCGGCACGCGACCGCCATAGCGCAAGCCTTCGCGTCAGCCAGCCGCGCCACTTCCTGCCGGCCTCGGTCAAGACCAGCCCGCGCAATATGTCGGGCGCATGTTCGGCGAACCAGCCGCCGATCTCCGGATTGAACGACATCACAGCCACCGGGCCGCCATAGCCGTCCAGGGCGCGCAGCACCGCGCGGCTCAGCGTGTCGACCTGGCGGCCCGGCGATTTCACTTCGATCAGCAGCGGCGCCTTGCCGCCGATCTGCGCCAGCACGGTCGACAGGGTGGGCACGAGATCCTCTGTGCCCTTGAGCAGCACCGACGTGATCGCGGCGCTGTCGAGCCCGGCCAGCTTGCCCTTGCCGTCGGTCAGCCGGTCCAGCTCATAATCGTGAAAGACGATCGCCTCGCCGTCGGCGCTCGCCTGGACGTCGAGCTCGATGCCGTGTCCGGCTTCGATCGCGGCGCGGAACGCCGACGGACTGTTCTCGACGATGCCGCGGCCATGGAGGCCGCGATGCGCGAACGGGTGCGCGATGAGCCTCTGAAGCTCAGCCTGCCTTGACGGCGACGATCGCATCGACCTCGACCGCGGCGCCCAGGGGCAGGACCGGCACGCCGACCGCGGCACGGGTGTGGCGCCCGGCTTCGCCGAACACCTTCTCCATCAGCTCGGAGGCGCCGTTGGCGACCTGCGGCTGCTCGGTGAAATCGGTGGTCGAGGCGACGAAGGCGCCGAGCTTGACGATCCGCTCGACCCGATCGAGCGAGCCCAAAGCCCGCTTCATCTGCGCGATCAGCATCAGCCCGCAGCGCTCGGCCGCGGCCTTGCCGGCGGCGGTGTCCATATCCTCGCCGAGCCGGCCGGTGATGCGGCTGCCGTCGGGGTTGAACGATATCTGGCCGGAGATGAAGAGCAGGTTGCCTACCTCGAGCGTCGGCACATAGGCCGCGACCGGCGCGGCCGCCTCGGGAAGGGTGATGCCGAGCTCGGCGATGCGATCGGAGATGCTGTCGGTCATGGCGCCGCTAAGCACTGCGGCGGCTTCACGGTCAAGTCTCGCTGAACCGAGCCAGGATCCAGGGCAGGGCGTCGCCCCAGTCATCGATTCGCGCATGGGCGTGCGGCGCCGGCGGCGTTCGCGCCGCCAGCCGCGGCTCGGCGACCATGTGCAGCCGCCAGACGTCGGGCGCATGCTTGGCGACCGATTCGTGATGGACCGAAAGATCGTCGACGAAGACGGCGACGCTCGGCTTCATCTCCTCGATCAGTTCAAGCACTGGCCGGCCCTTGCCGCCCTGGTTGCAGAGCACGCGGTGGCGGATGTCGAACGCCTCGAGCTGGGCGACCCGGTTCGCCTGATAATCGTCGCCGATATTGGTGAGGATGACGATGTCGGCCGTCTCGCCGATCGCCTGCAGCGCGGCGACCGCGCCGGGGACCACGTTCTGCCGATGCATCTCGCGCTCGAAGAACATGTCGAGCAAAGGCCAGACCCGCTCCTGCGGCACGACATGGCCGTCGCGGGTCTGGAGGGCGCCGGCGAAGCCCGGCGCGTCGATCGCGAAATGGAGGTCGGCGGCTTCGTCGACCCATTCGGCGAAATGGGTGACGAAATGGAGGATGACCTCGTCGCAATCGCTGATCAGCAGTGGGCGATTCAAGTTTCGAGCCTCCGCCGCGCCTCGGGCAGCGCCGTCGGCGGCACGCCGAGCATGTCGGCTGCGGCGAGCAGGTCCGGCTCATGCCCCTCCAGAAATCGCAGGATCGCGGCCAGCATGTCGCGCTCGCCCAGCCGGGCGCGCAGATCCTCCGGGGTGAGGCCGGTCAGCGACAGGAAGCGGTCGGCGCGGCCGTCGTCACTGAGCACCCAGCTCAGCGCGCCAAGCGCAACCGCCTCGTCATTTGTCTGTTCGCCGTCCATCGCCTACAGCCGTGGCCGTGGGACAAAAAATCCTGGTTGTCGAGGACAACGAGCTCAATCTGAAGCTGTTCTGCGACCTGCTTCGCGCCCATGGCTATGAGGCCGAGGCGGTGCGCGACGGCCGCGAGGCGGTCGATCGCGCCCACGCCTTCGGTCCGGACCTGGTCGTGATGGATATCCAGATGCCGCATGTCAGCGGCCTCGAGCTGATCGAGCAGATGAAGGCGGACCAGGATCTGCGCGCGACCCCGATCATGGCGGTAACAGCTTATGCGGCCAAGGGCGACGAGGAGCGGATTAGAGACGCCGGCGCCGAGGGCTATGTCTCGAAGCCGATCTCGGTGCTGCGGTTCGTCGAGGCGGTGCAGACGCTGCTGACCTCGGCGCTCGCCCGGGCGGCGGAGGCTGCGGCTGCACAGGCCGAGACCGACGTCGAAGGGGTCACAGGCGCGGAAACGCAAGAGGCCCCGACGGACGGGGCCCCTTCGACGGATGCGGCCGGAGAGGCCGATCCTCAGGAAGACGACAGCCGGGACTAGACCCGGCGCCGAATCACTTGATCTTGGCTTCCTTGAACTCGACGTGCTTGCGCGCGACGGGATCATATTTCCGGAAGGTCATCTTCTCGGTGATGTTCCGCGGATTCTTCTTGGTCACATAGAAGAAGCCGGTGTCGGCGGTGCTGACGAGCTTGATCTTGACCGTGGTCGGCTTGGCCATGACAGCCTCTTTCAAAAATGGGATCGTGAAAAAAAACAAGCGGCGAAGCCGCCGCCCTGTTGGGCGCCGCCTCTGCCCGTTGCGGCCGATTCTGTCAAGAGCGCGCCCGCGCGACGCCAATGGCCGCCGATCCATCGCAATGGCGTGGAATCGCTGCACTTTCGCCAAATATGGTTAACATTACCGTAACCATAGAAGCGCATGTTCCGACTGCCGAAACAGGCAGGAGCGGGATCGATGGGCTTTCAACAGGATGGAATCATGCTGGTTCGCGCCGAGCTGGTCGACCGGCTCGACAGGCTGCAGAAAGCGGCCGGCAAGATGGCGGTGCGCGATTTCCTGCAGGGCCTGGCGACGATCCGCACCATGGCCGCCGCCTACGGCCTGATCCCGGTCGTCTGCCTGGCCGAAGCGCTCGAGCGGGCGGTGCGCGCCCAGCCGCGCGGATGTCCGGCCGGCCTTTATTTCGACCGCCTGCGCGACGCGATCGGCTGCGACCGGATCGACGCCGCCGCCGGCGAGGCGATGCTCGCCTCGATATCGGTGCGCCTGCGCGCCTGATCGCATGGAAGCCCTGCTGACGACCTTTGTCGCCGCCGCTCTGGCGGAGTGGGGCGACAAGACCCAACTCGTCGTCGCGGCGCTGGTCGCGCAGCGCGGCCGCCCGGGCGCGATCCTGCTCGGCCTGCTGCTGGCGAGCCTGGCGAGCAATTTGGTCGCCGCTTATGCGGGCGCCTTCGTCAATGACGGCATCGCGATCCGGGCCATGACCTTGCTGGTCGCGCTCTCCCTGCTGTTCGGCGGCGTCACCGGATTGATCCGCCGGCGTCCGCCCTCCCTGGGTTCGGGCCGGGCGCCGCTGCTGGTCACGGCTTTCTTCCTCTGCCTGGCCGCCGAGCTCGGCGACCGCAGCCAGTTCTTCGCCTTCACTCTGGCCGCCCGCTTCGATTCGGCGGCATTGGCGGCTGCCGGCGCGACCGCGGGAATCCTGGTCGCCGCCATCCCCGCCATCCTGCTCGGCGATCGCCTCCAGGCGGCCGTCCCGATGCGGGCGATCCGCTACACGGTCGCCGGCCTGTTCCTGGTCGCCGGCTTCATCACCGCCATGCAGGCGCTCCAGCTCGCCTGACGCGAGCGCTGGCAAGCGGCGGGCTTGCCCGCATAAGGTGCGGCCATGACGCGCCGCCGCTTCGCGCTCCTGCTGGCGATCCTGGCCATGATCGGCCTGTCCGGCGCCTGGCTGTTCGGATCGCTGATGGCGCGGCCGGTCAACCGCGCGGAGACGCCGCCCGGACCGCCGGCGCGGGCGGTCCATCTCATCGCGCGCGACGGCGTGCCGCTGGCCGGCAGCTTCTGGCCGGGCGCCCGGCCCGATGCGCCGGCGGTGCTCCTCCTCCATGGCGTCGACGCCAGCCGCGCCCAAATGACGCGCCATGCGCTCTGGCTGAACGGGCTCGGCTATGCGGTGCTCGCGATCGACTTTCGCGGCCATGGCGGCTCGGGCGCGGTCTCGCGCAGCTTCGGCCCCCATGAGGCCCGCGACGCCGCCGCGGCTTTGGACTTCCTGCGGGCGTCTGCGTCCGAACGGCGGGTCGCGATCATCGGCGTCTCGCTCGGCGGCGCGGCCGCCTTGCTCGGCGAGGACGGGCCGTTGCCGGTGCAGGCGATGGTCCTGCAGGGGGTTTATCCGGACCTGCGCACGGCGATCGCCAACCGCATCGCGCGTGTCGCC
>JAYRLF010000229.1:0-7133 GCA_041905385.1 Allosphingosinicella sp. | reverse complement strand
GGGGTGATGCGGTGGGTAAGGAAGATCCTGGCGCCGAGCACCCAGGGCCTCATCGCCCGGGCGATGGCTGCGCCGACATCGCGGGTGATCAGCGCGCCGACCGCGAAGGAGAAAGCGACCGAGATGCCGACATAGCCGAAATAGAGCGTCGGCGGATGGAAGGCGAGGCCGGGGTCCTGGAGCAAGGGATTGAGGCCGTTGCCGTCGACCGGAACCGGGAAGATCCGCGTGAACGGGTTCGAAGCGAACAGCAGGAAGGCGTAGAAGCCAAGGCCGATCGCCGCCTGCGCGGCCAAGGTCGCGGTCAGCGTGCGCTCCGGCAGCCGCCGCTCGAGCAGGGCGACCGCGCCGCCGGCAACGGCGAGCACGGTCACCCAGAGCAGCATCGAGCCTTCGTGATTCCCCCAGGCGCCGGCGAACTTGTAGAGCCAGGGCTTGGCCGAATGGCTGTTGGCGGCGACCAACTGCACCGACAGGTCGGTGCGCAGGAACAGCCAGATCAGGGTCAGGAAGGCGAAGGAGGCGAGCAGTCCCTGCGCCACCGCGATCGGGCGAACGACGCGCAGCAGCGCCTCATTGCCCGGCCGAACGCCGGCTGCGCCGAGAAACAGCTGCAGCAGCGACAGCGCCGCCGCCAGCCATAATGCCGCAAGCCCCCCTTCCGCGATCATCTTTCCAGCGATTCCGTCTTGTGCATGTCCCGCTGCCCCAGTTCGGGCGGCATATAATTTTCGTCATGCTTGGCAAGGATTTCGGTCGCGACGAAGCTGCCGTTCGGCTGGAACCGCCCTTCGGCGACGACGCCGCTGCCTTCGCGGAACAGGTCGGGCGTGATCCCGCGATAGCTGACCGGAATCACAGCCTGGCTGTCGTCGCCGACCACGAAGCGGATCGAGACCCCGTCCGGCTCGCGCACCAGCGAGCCCGGCCGCACCATCCCGCCGATCCGGACCGAGCGGTCGAGCGGCAGGCCGCGGCGGGCGACGTCGCCGGGGGCGTAGAAGAAGGCGGCCTGGTCGCGCATCGCCGACATCGCCAGCAGCACCGCGCCGACGACGGCGCCGACCGCGAGCAGCAGCAGGATCAGGCGCTGGTTCTTACGCTTCACGATCGCGGCTCAGCTTGGCGGCCTCGTTCTCGGCGCGCGTCATCGCCGTCCAGCTCAGCACCAGCAGCGCCACGACGGCGGCGAGGCTGAAGACATAGGCGGCGATGATGAAGGGCCAGGGATTCATGCGGCGGCCATCCTGCGCATGCGCGCCTCGACCTTGGTCCGCGCCAGCTCGGTGCGCATCCGCATCAGGACGATCGCGCCGAACAGCAGCGAGAAGCCGGCAACCGAGATCAGCAGCGGCCACAGCATCGACGCGTCGATCGTCGAGCTGCGCCGGACGATGCTCAGGCTCTGGCCCTGATGGAGCGTGTTCCACCAGGTCACCGAATAATGAATGATCGGCAGGTTGATCGCACCGACCAATCCGAAGATCGCGGTCAGCCGACCCTCCCCGTCCTTCTCGCGCTCGGCGCCGGCCAAAGCGATATAGCCAAGATAGAGGAACAGAAGGACGAGCATCGAGGTCATCCGTCCGTCCCATTCCCAATAGGTACCCCAGGCGGGCCGCCCCCAGAGCGATCCCGTCACCAGGCAGACCAGGGTGAACACCGCGCCGGGCACGGCGATCGCGCGCGCCGCGCGCGCCGACAATGGATGCCGCCACACCAATTGCATCAGGCTCGCCACGGCAAGGCCGGTCCAGCCCCCCATGCCGAGCCAGGCGGCGGGAACGTGGAGGTAGATGATACGGACGCTCTCGCCCTGCAGCCGCTCCGGCGGCGCGACGAACAGGCCGAGCGCCAGCCCAAGCGCGATCAGCGCGACCCCGCCCCAGCCGAGCCAGGCTGTGAGGGGTCGCGCGATTTTCAGGAAGCGGGCCGGATTCGCGTAGACGTGCATGTTCGCCGGCCTGTGTAGCGGAGGCTTGTTCGGCGCGAAAGCTTGTGCTTGCCGCCATCTCCGCGCAGGGCCGTCTCGATGGAGGACGGCGTCCCGATAAAGCAGAACCGATTGCTCGGCATCGGCCTTCGCCTCGGCGCGGCCACCAGTTTCGGGATCATGGCGGCGATGATCAAGCTCGGCGACCAGGCCGGCATCAGCGTCCCGGAAATGGCCTTCTATCGCTTCCTGTTCGGCCTGCCGCCGCTGCTCGCCTGGATCGCCTGGACGCGCAATTTCGGCGCCTGGCGGACCCGGCGTCCGCTCGCCCATCTCACCCGGGGCGTGCTCGGCCTCGGCACGATGGTGCTCGCCTTTACCGGCCTCACCTATTTGCCGCTGGCCGAGGCGACCACGATCAGCTTCGTCGCGCCGCTCTTCTCGGTGATGCTGTCCGCGCTGATCCTGCGCGAACGCGTCGGCCGCTATCGCTGGAGCGCGGTCGCTTTGGGTTTCGTCGGGGTGCTGATCGTGATGCGCCCCGGCGGCGGCAACCTGCCGGCGGTCGGGCTCGCCCTCGCCTTGGGCGCCGCGCTCGGCGTGGCGGTGGTGACCATCACGATTCGCCAGATCGGCCGGACCGAAAGCACGCCGACCACCGTCCTCTGGTTCAGCCTCTTCTCGATCCTGGCAGTCGGCACGCTCATGCCCGTCTACGGGCAGCTGCACGACGCGCGCGGCTGGACGATCCTGCTCGCGCTCGGCCTCTCGGGCGGAATCGGACAGCTCTTCCTCACCTCGTCGCTGCGTTTCGCGCCCGTGCCGGTGGTGGTGCCGTTCGATTATACCCAATTGCTGTGGGCGGTGCTGCTCGGCTGGGCCTTCTGGGGCACCCACCCCGCCGCGACGACCTGGCTCGGCGCCGCCGTCATCGTCGGCAGCGGCCTCTTCACGGTCTATCGGGAGCATAAGCTCGGCCGCGACAAGCCGCGGCCCGAGCCGCTTTAGCCGCGGCCGATCAGCCGCCGGGCCATCGCGTCAGCGACCTGGGCCGGGTTGCGGCCGGTCTCGGCGCTTTCCTGCCAGATCGCCTCGAGCCGGCCCGGAATGCCCTCGATCCGCTGGCGGACCGTGTCGAGATCGCCGTCCTTGAGGAATTCGGTCGACACGTTGATGATGCCGCCGGCGTTGATCACATAATCGGGCGCGTAGAGGATGCCGCGCGCCTGGACGCGGTCGCCGTCGGCCGGGGTGGCGAGCTGGTTGTTGGCGCCCCCGGCGACGACCGGGACGTTGAGCGCGGCGATCGATTCCTCGTTGAGGATCGCGCCGAGCGCGTTGGGGCTGAGCACGTCGGCCTCGAGCGTCATCACCGCATCGGTGCCGACGACGGCGCCGCCGACCTCGTCGGCCAGGGACTGGGCGCGGCCGGCGTCGATGTCGGCAATGCTGAGCCGTGCGCCTTCGGCCGCGGCGCGGCGCGCGACGCCGCCGGCGACGCTGCCGGCGCCCTGCAGCACGATGTGCAGACCGCTCAGATCATCCTTGCCGAGCGCGCGCTTGACCGCCGCTTTGATGCCGAGAAACACGCCATAGCTGGTGTGCGGGCCGGGATCGCCGCCGACCGCGCCGGCCGCGACCGGCAGGCCGGCGACGAATCGGGTCTGCTTCGAGATCGCGACCATGTCGTCGACATTCACGCCGACATCCTCGGCGGTCACATAGCGTCCGCACAGGCCGTCGACCGCCTTGCCGAACGCAGCCAGCATCTCCGGTGTCTTGGTGCGGTTGGCGTCGGCGAGGATCACCGCCTTGCCGCCGCCGAGCGGCAGGCCGGCCATCGCGTTCTTGTAGCTCATCCCGCGCGACAGCCGCAGCACGTCCGCCATCGCCTGGTCGGGACGCGCATAATGCCAGAAGCGGGTGCCGCCGGCGCCGGGGCCGAGATGCGAGGAATGGACCGCGATCAGCGCCCTGAGGCCGCTCTCCCGATCGGTGACGAAATGCACGAGCTCGTGCTCGTCGAAATCGGGAAAATCCCAAAGCGAGTCCATCGGCCGATCCTGCAGAAGCACAAATAAAGAATGGGGCGACCGACGGGACTTGAACCCGCGACCCTCGGTACCACAAACCGATGCTCTAACCAGCTGAGCTACGGTCGCCACGTGCGATGAGGTTGGCGCACATAGGGTTGGCGCCACCCCAGCGTCAAGGACAGTCGAAACTATCGCGCGATTTGGCCGTGATGCTCCGCCAGCATGCGGGCAAGGTCGAGATGACGGCGGCGGGCGTCGTCACTCTGCGCCGCGGCGGCCGCGCGCCGCTGCTCCTCTGCCCTGCGTGCATAATAGAACTGATCGTTGTCGTTCATAATGCCCTTCCCGATGGCCTTGCCTAGGTGACATCGAGATGAACGAACAGGCGCGCCGCGTCAGTCCGAGCCGGTTTCGAGACGGCGCGAAGCCTGCTCCAGCGTGACACCGGTGACCAGCACGATCTTCTGGCGCGCCGTCTCACCGCTGGCGATCCGCACCGCCGACCGCGGCACGCCGATCTTTTTGGCGAGATAGTCGATCAGCGCCTTGTTGGCCGCCCCATCCACCGGCGGCGCCGCGAGCCGCACCGCCAGGGCCGCTTTGCCGTCCGCGCCGACCAAAGTCCCGGCGAGCGCGCTCTTCTTCGCCCGCGGCGTCACCCGCACGGCAAGGCGGACGCCGTCCGCCGTCTCGCTGAGAGGAGCCGCGATCTCGCTCATCGCGGGCAAGGCGTGGTGGGCGCGGCAAGGATTGAACTTGCGACCCCCGCGGTGTGAACACGGTGCTCTACCACTGAGCTACGCGCCCACGCCTTGATCCCCACCGGGCCAGCCGGCGCGGGAGGCGGCACATGGGGCCGCCGGAAGCAGCGGTCAATAGCTGCGACGCCAAAAGCTGTCCAGCAAGCCGCTGCGGCTTCTCAATCAGATGTTGACGGCGTCCTTGAGGCCTTTGCCGGCCTTGAACTTCGGCGTCGTCGATTCCTTGATCTGCATCGGCTCGCCGGTCCGCGGGTTGCGGCCGGTCGACGCCTTGCGGCGCGAGCAGGAGAAGGTCCCGAAGCCCACCAGGCGCACTTCGTCACCGCGCGTCAGCGCGTTGCTGATCGTATCGAACACCGCTTCAACCGCGCGCGAAGCATCCCCCCTGCTCAGCCCGGTCACTTCGGCCACCTGGCCGATAAGCTCCTGCTTGTTCATTTGTCCCGATTCCCTGTTGTCCGATGACTCACGGCGCGCGCCGGAGCGGCTTGTTAAAGGACAGGAGAGCGGCGCGAGTCAAAAGGAAAGAGGCGCCGTTCGCGGTGAACGGCGCCTCTCACGGGACGTGGTCGGTGCCCGAGGGCGGAATCGCACCGCCTCGGTGCAATCAGTGCCGGATCGACGCGCCCGGCCGATCCTCGCCTGCGGGCGCGATCTCGGACGGCGGCAGGGTCGCCAGCTCGTCCGCCTCGGTCCACTCGATCGGGACCACCGGCGTGGCCAGCGCCTGCGCCAGCACCTCGTCGACATGGCTGACCGTGACGATCTCCAGCCCTTCCTTGATATTGGCCGGGATCTCGGCGAGGTCCTTCTCATTCTCGGCCGGGATCAGCACCTTGGCGATGCCGCCGCGCAGCGCCGCGAGCAGCTTCTCCTTGAGCCCGCCGATCGGCAGTACCCGGCCGCGCAAGGTGACCTCGCCGGTCATGGCGACGTCGCGGCGAACCGGAATGCCCGACAGGGTCGAGATGATCGCGGTGACCATGCCGATGCCGGCCGACGGCCCATCCTTCGGCACCGCGCCCTCAGGCAGGTGGACGTGGATGTCCTTGCGCGCGAACAGGCTCGGCTTGACGCCATAGCTCGGCGCCCGCGCCTTCACGAAGGAGAAGGCGGCCTGCACCGATTCCTGCATCACCTCGCCGAGCTTGCCGGTGGTTCGGATCTGGCCCTTGCCGGGAACGGTCACCGCCTCGATCGTCAGCAGCTCGCCGCCGACCTCGGTCCAGGCGAGGCCGGTGACGGCGCCGATCTGGTCCTCTTCCTCGCTGATGCCGTGGCGGTACTTCCGCACGCCGACGAAATCGGCGAGATTGTCGGCCGTCACCTCGAGCTTCTCGGCCTTGCCCTCGAGGATCTGGCGCAGCGCCTTGCGGGCGACCTTGGCGATCTCGCGCTCGAGCGTGCGCACGCCGGCCTCGCGGGTATAAAAGCGGATCAGCGCGCGCAGCCCGTCCTCGGTCAGCGCAAACTCGCCCTCCTTGAGGCCGTGCGACTCGATCTGCTTGGGCAGCAGGTGCCGCTTGGCGATCTCGACCTTCTCGTCCTCGGTATAGCCTTCGAGCCGGATGATCTCCATCCGGTCCATCAGCGGCTGCGGCATGTCCATCGAGTTCGCCGTGGTCACGAACATCACGTCGCTGAGGTCGTAATCGATCTCGAGATAATGATCCTGGAACTTCGAATTCTGCTCCGGATCGAGCACCTCGAGCAGGGCCGAGGCGGGATCGCCGCGGAAATCCTGGCCGAGCTTGTCGATCTCGTCGAGCAGGAAGAGCGGGTTGGACGACCCGGCCTTCTTGAGATTGGTGATCACCTTGCCCGGCAGCGAGCCGATATAGGTGCGGCGGTGGCCGCGGATCTCGGCCTCGTCGCGCACGCCGCCCAGCGACTGGCGGACGAACTCGCGCCCCGTCGCGCGCGCGATCGAGCGGCCGAGCGAGGTCTTGCCGACGCCCGGCGGGCCGACCAGGCACAGGATCGGGCCCTTCAGCTTGTTGGTGCGGGCCTGGACCGCGAGGTATTCGACGATCCGCTCCTTCACCTTCTCGAGGCCATAATGGTCCTCGTCGAGGATCCGCTCGGCCTCGGTGATGTCGTGCTTCAGCTTCGATTTCTTGCCCCAGGGCAGGCCGAGCAGCACGTCGAGATAGTTGCGGCTGACCGTCGCCTCGGCCGACATCGGCGCCATCGCCCTGAGCTTCTTGAGCTCGGCCTGGGCCTTGCTCCGCGCTTCCTTGGAGAGCTTGGTCCGCTCGATCTTGCGGGTGAGCTCGGCGAGCTCGTCGCCCTCGCCTTCCTCGCCGGCATTGCCGAGCTCGCGCTGGATCGCCTTCAGCTGCTCGTTGAGATAATATTCGCGCTGGGTCTTCTCCATCTGCCGCTTCACGCGGCTGCGGATCT
>JAYRLF010000228.1:0-7140 GCA_041905385.1 Allosphingosinicella sp. | reverse complement strand
CTCGGCGCCACCGTCCGCGCCGCCATAATAGAGGTCGACGGTCGGCGCATCGATCGAGTCGCGCAGGATGACGTTGATGACGCCGCCGATCGCGTCGGCGCCATAGACCGCCGAGGCCGAGTCCGACAGGATCTCGACCCGCTCGACCGCGGCGAGCGGCAGGGTGTTGAGGTCGAAGAAGTTGCGGAAGCCCTGGGCGGCGGAGGTGACGACGCGGCGGCCGTTGACCAGCACCAGGGTGGTGCCGAGACTGAGGCCGCGCAGCTGCACCGGCTTGGCGCCGCCGACCAGGAAATCCTCGGCGACGCTGAACGAGCTTTGCGGGACATAGTCGAACACGTCGGCAATGTCGGTGACGCCGAGTTCGTCGATATCGTCGCGATCGAAGGTGGTGACCGGCGATGGCCCCTCCCCCGCCAGCCGGCGGATGCGGCTGCCGGTGACGACGATGTCGGCGCTCCCGCTATCGGCCGCGGCGCCTCCGGCCTCGATTTCCCCCGGGGCGGCCTCGCCGGCACGGCGAAGCACGATCATCGTGCCGCTGTCGGACGCGATCTCGAGGCCGGTGCCGTCGAGCAGCCGGCGCAGCGCGGCGCGGGCATCGAGATCGCCCTGGAGCGCGCGGGTACGAACGCCGCGCAGCTGCGCGGTCGGCGCCGAGATCTGGACGCCTGCCTGGCGGGCGAATTCCGGGATCGCGCGGCTCGCATCCTGCGCCGGCAGATTGAAACGGCGCTGCTGCGCCTCCGCCGCAGTTGCGAGCAATGCCAGCGCCAGCGCGGCGCCGCTCCCCAAGGCCAGGCGAAGCTTCGATCCCATCATTCCCCCTCTCCCGGCCTGTTGTCCTGTCGCGGCCGTTCGAGCCTAGACGCTGGGGGATTCGCCGATCCGCTATGCGGACCCAAAATTTTTTCCGGGCCCGCTCAGCGGGCGGAGAGCCGGACCTCGCCCTGCCGCACTTCGGCCTCGAGATCCAGGCTGACCGCCGCCGCGCGCGCGAAGCTGACCGGATCGTTGGCGGCGAACAGGCCGGTAATCTCCTGGCCGGCAATCGCCGGATCGACGACGACGCGGGTCTCGCTGTAGCGGGCGAAGGCCGCCGCGGCGCCGGCCAGCGTCTCGCCATCGAAGGCGAGCCGGCCTTCGCGCCAAGCGAGCTCGCGCGCCATCTCGGCCGGCGCGACCGCGATCGGCGACGCTTCTGCGCCGGGCCGCGCCTGGGCGCGCATGTTCGCGCCGAGCCGCACCGGCACCGGCGCGGCGGCGCGTGTCAGCTCGACCACGCCTTCGCGAACCAGCACCTCGACCGGCGCGTCGGCGATCCGGCGGACCGTGAAGCTGGTGCCGACGGCGCGGACCGCCGCATCGCCGGCCTCGACCACGAACGGCCGCGCCGGATCGCGCGCGACGTCGAACAGGGCCTCGCCCTCGGCAAGCCGGACCGACCGGCGCCCCTCGTCATAGCGGACCGAGACGCGCGACGCGGTGTTGAGGGTCAGCACCGAGCCGTCCTCGAGCGTGACGATCCGCACCTCGCCGATTCCGGTCTCGAAGGCCCGATCGCGTGCGAATAGGCCCAAGCCGATCGCGCCGGCGAGCCCGGCAGCCGCGGCCGCGCCGGCCGCCGAGCCCCAGGCAAGGAAGCTGCGGCGGGTCGGGCCGCGATCGAGGTCCGGCCGACGATCGGCCTGCGGCTCGACATAGGCGGCGGCATCGAAATTCGGGCCAAGCGCGCGGGCGCGCTCGCTGTGCAGCGCGATCGCCCGCATCCGCAGCAACGCGCCGAGCCGGCGGGGATCGCTGTCGCGCCACGCGCCCAGCGCCCCCTCCTCCTCGGCGGAGAGACCGCGGTCCAGCCGGGCGGCCCAGTCGGCCGCCTCGCGCTCTATCTCACCGCTACTCGGTCGCTGCATCCGATTGGTCCGTTTCCTCATTCCGATCCCTAGACGCGCGCGGCACGGCCTTTCCGCCACGGCCGAACAGCGCCGAAAGATGCCGGAACCCCTTGCTCATATGCTTCTCGACGGTGCTTTCCGACAGTCCGAGCCGGCCGGCCACCTCGCGCTGCGACAGGCCCTGGACCCGGCGCAGCACGAATACCTCGCGGATCCGCTCGGGCATCGCCTTGATCGCGAGCGCGAGCTGGTTGAGCTCGTCGCGGGCCAGCGCCTGCGTCTCCGGATCGGGCTCGTCCGAAGGCGCTTCGAGCGCGTCGAGATGGGCGATCGCCTGGATCGGGACGATCCGCGAGCGGCGGACGTGGCTGGCGATAATCGAGTGCGCCGCCTGGAACATGTAGCTGCGCGGATCCCGCACCTCCTCGACCGACGCGATCTGGCTCAGCCGCGCATATGTCTCCTGGACGACATCGTCGACGTCGATGCCGGGCACGACGCGGCGCTGAAGCCAGGCGCGCAGCATCGGCTCGTGCGGAAGCACGTGGCGGGCCAGCCAGAGGGCGCGTTCGTCGAGCGCGTGCACGCGCGTAGGAGAGCGCGATTTCCCTGGGGAGGCAAGGCGGTCGGGTCCAGCCCGTTCAGGCCGGGACGCTCGTCAGGATTTCGGCCCAAAATAGATCGCCACCGTGCCGCTCGGGCACCGGCGCAGCCGACCGCGCGGCGCCGCGTCGATGGGACCAGGCCGGCGTTGCCGTGCATTCACATTTCAAAGAGCCGGCGCCTTATTGCTATTCACATGATGGCGCATCCTTGCCTTGTCAGGCCTGTGGGCGGGCGAACGGGGGCGCGCGCGCTTGGCTCGCATAGTGAGTTCGAAAGTCAGGGCGTCGGCGCGTGCCAGCGTGAATGTCTATCTGGAACAGCGCGCCACGATGAACCGATCGACGAATTGTGCGCATTGCACGGATGGGCCGGTCTTTCAGGCCGCCCCGACGGCTCGTAACCCCGAGCGTCGGCCGCGCGCCGGCCACGAGCTGATCCTGCCTGGCCGCGCTCGAAACCGTCCCGCCGACGGCGACCTGCGGCAGCTGGTCCTCAAGTCCTTCCCCATTTTCCTCGTTCTGACCATTTAAGTTGACGAAGTGCGCGGGTGGCAGGGATGCGCATTCCTGGTCGCCGCAGATCGGTTCGCACTGCGCGGCGATGAAAGCCAAAGCGGCATCCACGTCTCCGGCGGCGGCGAATTTTACAAAGGCATCGAAATTCTCGGTCGCACAGCGGATCGCTTCATCGTCGGCGCCCGGGCGGCAGTGACGATCGAGGCCGGTCAACACCGCCATGTCCAGGCGATTGTCGACATGATGGCGCTCGCCCCACAACCTGCCGCGGCGGAAGATTGGCGTGATGCGGCCGTGGAAGACGCCCGGACTCCGGGCTGCCAATCTGGAATGCGAGACCCATGAGAGAGCGGCGCTCCAGGCGCGATCGAAGGCTCGGCCCTTCAAGCGGGCGCGGCGCGCATAGGCGCCCTGCTTGCTGACCCCGGCGGCCCGAGCCGCCTGCTCGACGATGCCGCATTGGCCGAGGCGGGAGAGAAAGACCAAGGTCCGAGCAGGGGTCCAGCCGTCGAAGCGGACTGCCCGGCCGCTGGGCGCAATCGCGGCCTCGGTGAAGGCTGCGAAGCAGACATCGGCGAGATCGCCGAAGCATGGCGCAGGAGCGTGAGCCGAGCTTCCGCCGAAGAAGGCATCAATAGAAAATGAGAATCGCATGTTCATGGTCTGTTCTATAGCATGGCTGGGGTACGCGTGCAACCTGCACGGTCTAAATCGTGCTATCATGCAAAAAGCACTTCCAATGTAGGATTTCTTCCGAGAAGGAGGAGTCATGTTTAGGCTCGCAACCTTCTGGGACGATTCGCTCCCTCTGGAAGATGCCTTGGATCTAGAGGTACCGCTTTATAGCAAGCGAGAGGTGGTCGCCGCGGGCAAGCTGCTAAGCAGCGTGATTCCTGTGACGGATAGGCGCCACGAGGATGTGTTGAACGCATTCAAGATCGCGTGGAATTGGCGGAACTCGCACATCCTGCCGATGCGGCGGATGCGCTCTGAACTCGGGAACAAGGCTCGCCGGGTTAACCCGCTATCGGTCGCTGCCGCACGTCCGAAACGCATGAAATCAATCCGCAAGAAGCTGATGAAGCGGGCTCGCAGCCTCTACGATATCCAGGACTTGGGCGGCTGCCGCGCAATCATGGCAACCATTGAGGAGGTCGGGCTCGTCCTCGACGCTTACCAGAATAGTGCACGGCACGTCTTCAAGGGCGCAACCGACTACATCGGTGAGCCACGTGCGACCGGTTATCGCAGCCATCACCTCATGTATCAATTCGACGGATGCGACGGCGAGCAAGCTTATCGCCGGCAAATCGTCGAGATCCAAATCAGGACTCAGTTGCAACACGCTTGGGCCACCGCGGTCGAGGCAGTGGGCCTGGTTCGCAATGAGGACTTGAAGAGTGGAGAGGGAGATCCTGAATGGCTTCGTTTTTTTGCGCTCATGTCGTCGGAGTTTGCAGTGGAGGAGGGGTGCCCGGTTGTGCCGGGAACCCCGGAAGATAGACGCGAGAGACGCACCGAGATCCGAGATCTCAACCGGCGGCTTAACGCGGTGAAGAGCCTGGATGGCTTTCGGCGAGTGATTGACCTCAGCGGGACCCTGGGTCGCGGTTTCATTTTCATGATTCAATATGACCCTCGCAAGAACGAGGTCACTGCAAAGTCGGTCCCCTCCTTCAAGATTGGCACAGACAAGATCAAAGCTGCAGAGATCAACGAGGAGGCGAAGCGCAGCCCGGTAGAGAGCGTCTTGGTCGAGGTCGATCGCGCGGACGATCTCAGGAAGGCGTATCCGAACTATTTCTTGGACGTCGGAATGTTCGTCGAACGGCTACGGAACATAGCCGAGGAGACTACCCGCACACCGAGGCACCGAGCGCAAGTTCCTGATTTCGGACCATGGTTCAGTTGGCGTCGCACAAGATAGCCCCTCCTTTATCAGCGAGGGCGGCCTTGTTGTCCCTGCTTACGAACCGATGGCTTCGTCGCCAGGAATGCCGACCTGACGACGAATATAACCTTCAACGACAGTTTGGCAGAGCAGGCGTGCATCGCTGCTCATTTTGACCAGCTCCGCATAGGAGACGCGCTTCTCACCATGGAACAGACGACTGCGCTTTTTGTACAGTCGCTCCCAGCGCGGCCGAAGCGCGCCCAGGTCCAGCGACTCAAGCAGACGACGCGTACGCGCCAGAACACCCATTGTCCTGAAGCCGTTGATGCCGTGCACCAATTCGGCGCGATCGATATCCTCCAGCCCGTGACTATCGGCCAAATGGTCCTTAAGGCCTTCGATCCAACCTAGCTGGGCCGAATTCCAGCGCTCACCGGCGGCCAGCAGCTCGACTGCAGCAACGCCAAGCGTGACCATCGCGACGGGATGCTGCGCGATGTATGCCGCGTTGAGGAGCAACGACGCGTCGCGGCCACGTTCGTCAAGTTTCGACAGCTGGGGACCGATCTGCTCAAGCGGATCAATGAGCACGTGGGGGCTCATCGTAGTCGTCAGGCTGGCCTCACTGCCCAATACCAACACCGTTGGCAGGTCCGGATAGACATCGACACCGTGGATGTCGTCAATCAGCCAAGATCCTTGTTTGGCCAGTGCCGCCTTGACGACGTCACTCGTCGCGGTCGTCGCGACATTGTCCGCTCCGACATCAATGGGAATGCAGCGCAGCGCTGCAATCGCAGAGACAGCGCATTGCAACGATAATCCGAACTCGGCCGCAGCCTCCACCGACGAGAACCGCCGCGCTACGAAAATGATCCAGTCCGACTGAGAGAGGAGTTTACCTTTGTTGCGCGACCGGATTACGACCCGGCGGCCTCTAAACCTCGTCTTGATCTCGAGTGCGTCCGAGATGAGCCGACTTTGGAGGCGAACACGCAGCTTCACCCGCCATCTGGTCGGTCTTTCCCGATCGACATGACGCGCAGCCGCACTTTCATGCTCGGCCTTCTTTGCATCCAGATATTCGCGCACGATGCGCATTCAGGCAAGTTCGGCCAAATGCTGCGCTACGTCAATTTGCTTATGCACTTGACATAGAGAAGGGTGGCCAAGCCATCGGTCGAGCAAAGCCCGCAACCGTCACACGAATATACGGAAGCCTTTCTTGGCTTCTCCATTGGTGGGGGAATTCGTGGGGCGGCCCGGAGGGCCCACTGACGACGCCCGCCGAGCCGACCTCCTCCTGGTCGCGCCAATTGCGGCGCAGGAAGCGGGCGAGCGCCGGCTCCAGCGGAAGCACCTCCCGACAAAACCAGTCCCTGAGCTCTTCCCGGCTTGCCATGAAACGACGTCCCGCGGCCCTCCTCATCCCATGGGACAATCGGGAAGGCAAAGTCCCGCGGTCGGGACCGCGCTCGCGCTCAGCGGCGATCCGTCCGCCGGGAGTCCAGCCGCCGGCGCATCTCCCGCCAGCGCGCGAGATCGCGATCGGACACGGCGTCGCGATCCTCGACGCCCTGCAGCCAGAAGCGCATCCAGGCGAGGTGGAGCGCAAACATCGCCTCGCGCTCGCGAGGGCGATGCGGCTGGTGGCTGGTATAGGGATAGTGGACGAGCTGAACCGGCGCGCCGATCGCCCGGGTCGCGCCGCTCGCCTCGAGATTGACTGCCGCGAAACGCGCGGGCCCCTGGCCGCCGTTGTGGGTCGAGGCGAGCAGCGGCGTGCGCAGGCGCTCATAGTTCAGCGACATCGTGTCGCTCAGCCAGGCCGCCTTGTCCTCCCAGAAATGCGACTCGCCATGGGGGCCGAGGTCGTATCGCGCCACCGCCTCCGGCTGGTGCAGGGAAAAGAGATAGCTGAAATAGCCGGCATCGTGGCCGTCGTCGGCGATCGCCGCCGCCAGCCGGACGGCCTGCGGAAAGAAAGCGACATAACGGGTCATGTAGCCGCCGCGCGAGAAGCCGATCATGCCGACGCGCGCCGGATCGACGATGCCCTGCGCGGCGAGGGCGGCGACGGCGGCGTCGACGCGCGCGACCATGGCCGGCCCTTCGCGGGGCGTGTTCGAGACGTCGGGACGGTCGGCGTTGACAGTGTCCGTCTCGAGGACAGCCATGCCCGCCGCGAGGAGGCTCTGGGCGGAGAAGCTGGGAAACACGCCATCCGGCG
>JAYRLF010000227.1:0-7167 GCA_041905385.1 Allosphingosinicella sp. | reverse complement strand
AAACGGAAGTGCGAACGAGCCCGTCCGATTGGCGCACTATAAATTGGATTATCGCTGGTTCGAGGGTCGCGATTAGGTGAAGCCTGTCAGCCTGCGTCGTCCAGATTGGCAGGTCCGAAGCCGAGTGGAATCAACTCGGAAATCCGATGCGAAGTAATTTCATTTCCGGCGCCATTAGACGAAATCACCTCGAGATCGCGGTAGCAGACATGGGCGGCTTCGAGAATCGATTGACGGCAGCCTCCACACGAGGTCACCACTGATTCGCCACTGAGCTGGCCATCGTGTCCTATATGGCCACCACTTACGGCGATCCGAGCGATCTTCTCCAGGCCGAAAGCCTGCTGTGCGGCCGTCAGCGCCGCGACCTCGGCGCAGACGCCGAGGCGGTAGCAGGCATTCTCCATATTGGACCCGACGACGACCTCGCCGTCGACCGATTCGATCGCGCAGCCGACGCTGAAATGGGAATAAGGGGCATAAGCGGACAGCGCGGCTTCGCGCGCGCGGGCGACCAGGTCTTCGGGGCTGCTCATGCCCAATCGGTAGAAGAGCGCCGCCCAAAAAGAAACCGGCGGCGGCCGAAGCCACCGCCGGTCAATTTGATCGCTGACGTTTCGCTTAGAATTCGAAGCGGACGCCGACGCGGATCTGGTAGAGCGACTGGCGCCCGATCAGCGACTCGTTCGGCGAAATCACGTTCGAGTAGCGATATTGAGCGCATGTCTGGCTAGACGCTGTGTTGACGACGCCAGCGCCAGGCGCCGTCCCCGTCGCGACCGGTGCGTTGAGGCACTGGATGTTCACGATCGCAGCCGTCTGCGGGAAGCTGACCTGACGCAGGGCGCCCCAGTCGCTGTCGATCATGTTGAGCACATTCTCCATGTCGGCGAACAGCTGGAACCGGGCCCGCGGGAAGATGTTGCGGATGCCCGGAGCAGGAAGCTCCTGGGAGAGGTGCAAGTCAACGCGGAACACGTCCGGCGAGCTCTGGCTGTTCTTCGGAACGATCCGTCCGCGATAGCGCTCGAGGCCGAGCGTCGAGACCAGATTGTTGAACGCGGCTTCGGAGGCCGCCGTGTCGAACGAGACGCGCGAGTCGCCGACCGTCGGGATGTACAGCAGGCCACGCGCGGCAGTGCCGACAACACCGGACACAGCAAGACGGCCGCCCGACGGATCGAACGAGGTGATGCTGTACGGACGACCAGTGCGATACTCGCCGAACAATGAGAAGCGGGTCATGTAATCGCCGAAGAAGGCATGGCGATAGTCGAACCGGAACTTCCACTGATCGGTGATCTCATAGATCGAACGGCCATAAGCAGCGCGGTTGGGATCGAGGAACGAGTTGTTGCTGTAGAGCGAGCCTGCCGTCGCCGACGTGATCGCGTTGGTGTCGGTGACGTCCGAGCGGGTGTAGCTCGCGTCGATCGACAGGCCGAAGTCCCAGCTCTTCGCGACCCGGACCACGCCGATATAGGAGCGGCCGCGGCTCTCATTGGTCATCAGCAGGTCCTGGTTCGTCGTCGCGGTGCCGCCGAGCGGACCGTAGCGCGGACGACCGTCCGGCAGCGTTCCGATCACGACCGAGCGCAGGTCGGTCCACTGATAAGCGTCGAGCACGTTGCCGTAGAGGAAGTCGACGCCGAACAGCCAGCCGTCGCCGAGCGGGCCGAGGTTCGCTTCGTAATTGACCGACAAGGTGGCCCGGAACTGGGAGGCAATGTCGAGATCGGGGTCGATCGCATTGACCGGCGCGGCCGCCAGCGAGGCCGTGTTGGTCGCCAGGAAGTTCAGAACCTGCTGGTCGAAGGTGCGGCCGTTCACGTTGAGCAGCGCGGCATTGCAGAATGCCAGCTGCTGGGCCGGCGTCAGGCCGGCGGGAACCAGGTTGCAGCCCGCGGCGCTGGTATTGCGCTGGATGTCGATCTGGTTGGTGAGCTGACCGGTGTTCGAATAGCTGTTCGACAGGAACACGTCCGGGGTGCCGCCGGCGAACACGCCGAAGCCGCCGCGGATGATCAACCGATCGATCGGATTCCAGTTGAACCCGACGCGCGGCTGAATGACGCTCCGGCCGGAGAAGGTCGCCCGATTGTCGAAGCCGTGCCGCGCCAGGAAGTTGGGGTTGTGCGGCGGCGGCGCGCTGTTGTCATACTGGTCGAAGCGAACGCCGGCAGTGAGCTGGAACGTGTCGGTGACGTCCCAGTCATCCTGGATGCCGAAGTTGAACGACTGGGTCGAGAAGTCGGCTGCGGCATCGTCCACGTCGAGCGACGGCACGGCGCCGCCGAGACGAAGCCGGCTGGCCCGCCGCGCCTGGAAGTCGGCGATCGAGTCGAAATAGATGTCACCCAACGACCGCTGGAGGAACAGGTTGAAGGTGTGGATGTCGGTATAGCCGACCGTCGCTTTGATCGTATGGTCGCCAATCTGGTAACGCGCGGTCAAATCGGCCGAGAAGTTCTCTTGGTTGAGATCATTCGCATGGCGGCTGACGTCCGGTCCGAAGAAGATGCGCGATCCGCCGCAGCTGGTGAACGAGCCGGCCTGGACTGGATCAAGACAAACCTCCATCTGGGCGAACTCGCGACCGCCGAAGGGTGTCTGGTCGCGGTTATAGTCGCGATAGCTGACCCGAAATTCGGTCGAGAGTCGGTCGTTCCAGGTCGAGTTCAGCTGGAACACGCCCGAATTGATTTCTTCCGCCAGCTCATAGCCGTTGGACTGCAAGCCGAGCGCGAAGGGCGGCGTCGTGAAGGTGTTTTGTTGAAACTGCTGGGTGCCGACGTTGCGGATATAGGTCAGCGACGCGCGGTGGTTGTCGTTGATGTTGAGGTCGATCTTCGCGATGTACTTATCGTCCTGCTCCTGCGCGTTGGTGATCAGGCCCTGCGTGTCATAGTTGAACAATTGCTGGGCGAGCGCAGTAACGTTGTCGATCTGGGCGGTCGTGATTCCCGGGACTTGGTTGGCGAAACCGGGGCCGACGCCGTCGTCGAACGGATCGGTCTCTTCGGTATGTTCATAAGCGAACATGAAGAACAGGCGGTCGCGGATGACCGGGCCGGCGAGCAAGGCGCCCCACTGGCGCGAGCGGAAGTCGAGGTTGATGTCGACGCCCCGGGTGCGGTCGCCGGTCAGGCTGTCGTCCGTGTGGGTGAAGAAGGCCGAGCCGTGGAACTGGTTGGTGCCCGAGCGCAACACGACGTTGATCGCGCCGCCCTGGAAGTCGCCTTCCGAGATGTCGTAGGGCGCGACGCGGACCGCGAACTGCTCGATCGCGTCATAGGGGACCGGGCCGCGCGAGGTCGGCAGGCCGCCATTGTTGAGGCCGAAATCATCGGAGAACTGGACACCGTCGACCGAGAAGCGGTTGAGGCGGCCGTTCTGGCCGGCGACCTCGATCGTGCGGCTGTTGGTGAGATCGATATTCACGAACGGATCGCGGCGTGCGAGGTCGCGAATGTCGCGGTTGATCGAAGCGACGCCGGCAATGTCCTCGCGGTTGAGGCCGGTGATCGGGCCGTTCGAGGTCTGGCGGGCGCCACGGACGCCCGTGACGACGATCGCTTCCTCGGCGGCGGCGAGCTCGACCGGGATACGGAAGGGCTGACCGGCCTGGAGGAAGATGTCGGTGACCCGCTGGGTCTGGCCGCCGGAATTGACCTCGACGGTGAACGGACCGCCGACGCGCAGGCCGGAGACGCCGAACGTGCCGTCGGCGTTGGTCGTGGCGGTCGACGTCGTGCCCGACGGGTCGTGGGTGACGGTGACTTCGGCGCCGGCGACCGGCGTTCCGCCCTGCGTGACCTCGCCGCGAATGCTGGAGGTGGTTTCCTGGGCATAAGCAGCGGCCGGCGCCACAATCGCAGCGGCCGCACAGAGCAGTGCAAACTTTCTCATGATGATGAATCCCCCGGGGCGGAAATAGCCCTTGATGGAGTCGGCCTATAACAAGCCGTTTTTTACCGTTCAAAGACTCTCGCCTCTGACTCTCGCAGGTGCAGCAATTATTCCGGCGAGTGTTGCGCGGAATCCGCGACTCGGCCCTGCTGCTGTTGAAAAACCTGTGGAAATCCTGGGGATCGCGGCGCGACGTCTCTCTTCCTGATCTGGCCTCCAACTACTGTGTTCCGTTTTTGTTCTCGACATGTAGGAATTGCCCGGCTACGCCGCTTCATGCGGCGCCTGGCTTGCCGAGCGCCACCCGGCTCTTTGACGTCGTGAACAGATCAATGGCCCCGCCGGCCGCGCCGACCGGCGGGCCCGAAACCGCACCTTCGTCGACCCCGTCATCCTGGCGAAAGCCAGGATCTCACTTTTCTTAGCTGTCCGCGGAGAACATGTGCTTGAGCTCTCACGCCCAGCGCCGCAAGTGGCCGATATTTGATTTCTCGCAGAGCTCTGCGAGAATATCTTTTGCCTTCGGCAGAACGAAGGAGGGGGCCGAAAAAAGCGACGTCTCCGTGCAAGTCGTGAAATTAAGCCCGCGCTCGTTCAGAAAAGTCGACATTTTCCTAACGAAGTTGAGGAAGTTGAGGCACCTTCGCGCCTTCAACTTCGTCGGCCCGGCCCAGCCCAGCCGAGCCGACGCGCTTATCTGAACGGCGGCTCGTCGAACGCCCTGAGCTTGCGCGAGTGGAGCGCCGCGCCCTGGCGCTTCAGCGTGCGCAGCGTCTCGATGCCGATCCGCAGATGCTGGCTAATCGCCCGCTCGTAAAAGGCGTTGGCCTGGCCGGGCAGCTTGATCTCGCCGTGCAGGGGCTTGTCGGAAACGCAGAGCAGGGTGCCGTAGGGCACGCGGAAGCGGTAGCCCTGGGCCGCCACCGTCGCAGATTCCATGTCGACGGCGACGGCGCGCGACAGGTTGAAGCGCAGCGCAGACAATGTGTAGCGCAGCTCCCAATTGCGGTCGTCGGTGGTCACCACCGTGCCGGTGCGCAGCCGCCGCTTGAGCTCCTGGGGGTCGTCGCCGGTCACCTCGACCGCGGCATCGAACAGCGCCTGCTGGATCTCGGCGATCGCCGGGATCGGTACTTCGACCGGCAGCACGTCGTCCATGACATGGTCGTCGCGCAGATAGGCGTGTGCGAGGACATAATCGCCGATCGTCTGGCTCGGCCTCAGGCCGCCGCAATGGCCGATCATCAGCCAGACCTCGGGCCGCATTACCGCGAGATGGTCGCAGATCGTCTTCGCATTGGACGGGCCGACGCCGATATTGACCAGGGTGATTCCTTCGCCGCGTGGCGCGATCAGATGGTAAGCCGGCATCTGGTGCTTGCGCCAGGCCCCGGCGGCGACCAGCTCGATCGCGTCGGGCGTGTCCTTGGTGACATGGACGCCGCCGGCCGCCGACAGTGCCTCATAGGGGCTGTCCTCGCGCTGCAGCTCCTCGACCGCCCAGCGGACAAACTCGTCGACATAGCGGACATAATTGGTGAACAGCAGGTAGCGCTGGGTGTGCTCGGGCGGCGTGCCCGTATAGTGCCTCAGGCGCGCCAGGCTGAAATCGACCCGCGGCCCGTCGAACAGCGACAAGGGCCGCGCCTCGCCCGGCAGCTGCTGCCAGGCGCCGTCGGCAATCTCGTCGCCGATCGAGGCGAGCTCGGTGGTTGGAAACCAGGTGGCGAGGTCGGCCGCTTCGGCGCCGTCGAGCCTGAGATCGTCGCGGCCGTCGAGCACATAAGGGTAGGGGATCTCGCTCGCCGAGCGGCCGACCGAGACCTCCACCTCGAAATCGCTGACCAGCAGCTCGAGCTGCTCGGTCAGATATTTCCGGTAGAGATAGGGACGCGAGATGCTGGTGGCATAATGGCCGGGCGTGTTGAGCCGGCCATAAGCGCGCGGTGGGAAATGGGCCGGACTGCCGACGGGATAATCGATCCGCAGCTCGGGATAGGCGAACAGGCCGTTGGCCCGCGCCTCCGGGTCGGGCCGGTCGCCCCGCATCAGATAGCCGGCGAGCGCGCTGCGCAGATTGGCGACCGACTCATCGTAGATCGCGCAGAGCCGGTCGATCAGGCCCGTAATGTCTTCGATTCTGGTGACCAAGTCGGTGCAAACCCCCTTTCGATCGCCATGCCCTTCGCCGGCGCTTTCGACCCTCCTTCGCGCTCGGCGCACACATGTCAAATCGCAGGCGCGTTACAGGCGTGCGACAGAAAGCTGGTTAACCGGAGACTAACAGGGTGGAGGGCAAATTTGCGACTCTACCGCTATCGCACCCCTGCGCTTGTCGGCCCCTGGCGCGACAGCGCCGCCGATGCCCTGAACGATGCCGCCAGGGCCGGGCAACTCGTCTTCGAAGGAAGTGCGTCCGCGATGCGCTGGATGGTGGCCGGCGAGATCGAGGAAAAGGTGACCCGGTCGGCGCAGCGACTCAGCGCCTGCTGAGGAGTCAGCCGGCCCGGAGGTGCGAGGAAACGTTCTCGAGCGGGCGCGCCAAAGTCTCATAAGTGGCGCTGGCGATGGCGTAGATGACCGCGACCGCGAACACGACCAGACCGCAAAATTCCAGCGCCTTGCTGTGCGCGCTGGTGAAGCGCTGGCGCGCCGGCGGCTTCAGCCGGGGCGGCTCGGAGGTCGGTTGCGATGCGGGCGCGCGGCCTGTCCTCAACTCGCCGACCACCAGCTCGACGTGGATCTTCTCCCGCGTATTGATTCCGAAGCGCATGTCGCCGCCCCAGACGACGCGGCCGACGATCGTCTGCGTGGTCGTGATCACCTCGACATAGGTGCCGCGCGGTGGCGGCGCCTTGGACTGGAGCATCATCCCCTTGGACGAGATGTCGCGGATGCACGTATCCACGGGCAACCCGCCCGCGCGCATCTTGGCACGGATGAGGACCTTGTGCCGGTGCTCCCGAGGCTTCATCCCAAACTTTCCCCCGCGGCCCTGCGCGAGTCACCCTGACAAGGGCTTCTCGGCCGCGCTCTCGTGCTCCCCTAAGTTGATTAAAGCTTTGCGAAACCCGGCACGCGGGAACTACGATCGACGGTCGGAATGCGAATAGCCGCCCGGGCCAAAAACCGTGGGAAATCGGACCATTCCGGCGCCGTTGACGGACAAACTTCGACCGGAAAGGTCGTTACGGCGCCGCTTCGCATGGAACGGACCCTTCGGCCCACCCGTTCCGGTCCGAATCCCCGTCGGAGTTT
>JAYRLF010000226.1:0-7203 GCA_041905385.1 Allosphingosinicella sp. | reverse complement strand
CTGCTCAATTACGAGACCGTCAAATATTTCGGCGCGGAGGAGCGCGAGGCCGCGCGTTACGGCAAGGCCGCCCGGCTCTATTCCGACGCCGCGGTCAAGAACGAGACTTCGCTCGCCTGGCTCAATGTCGGCCAGTCGCTGATCACCAATCTGATGATGGCCGGGGCGATGGGCTATGTCGTTTGGGGCTGGAGCCAGGGCCGATTCAGCGTCGGCGACGTCGTCGTCGTCAACACCCTGCTCGCCCAGCTCTTCCGGCCGCTCGACATGCTCGGCATGGTCTACCGCACGATCCGCCAGGGGCTGATCGACATGGACGCGATGTTCGTGCTGATCGACACGCCCGCCGAGATCGTCGACGTCCCCGGCGCGCCGGACCTGCGCGTCGGAGCCGGTCATGTCCGGTTCGAGAACGTCCATTTCGCTTATGAGGGGAACCGGCCGATCCTGCACGGCGTCGATTTCGAGGTGAGGCCGGGCACGACGACCGCCGTGGTCGGCCCGTCGGGCGCGGGCAAATCGACCCTGTCGCGGCTGCTCTTCCGTTTCTACGACGTCGGCGAGGGCCGGATCACCATCGACGGCCAGGATATCGACCGGGTCAGCCAGCGCAGCCTGCGCGCCGCCTTGGGGATCGTGCCCCAGGACACGGTGCTGTTCAACGACACGATCGGCTACAATATCGGCTACGGCAAGGAGGGCGCGACCCCGGCCGAGATCGACGCGGCCGCGCGCGGCGCCGCGATCGACGGCTTCATCGCCACCTTGCCCGAAGGCTATGAGTCGATGGTCGGCGAGCGCGGCCTGAAACTGTCCGGCGGCGAGAAGCAGCGCGTCGCCATCGCCCGTACCCTGCTCAAGGATCCGCCGATCCTGATCCTCGACGAGGCGACCAGCGCATTGGACAGCCGCACCGAGGCGGCGATCCAGGAGACCTTGCACGACGTCGCCGCGCGCCGCACCTGCATCGTTATCGCCCACCGCCTGTCGACCGTCGTCGATGCCGACCAGATCGTCGTCCTCGACCAGGGCCGCGTCGCCGAGCGCGGCACACATGCGCAACTGCTGCGCAAGAACGGCCTCTACGCCGAAATGTGGGCCCGCCAGCAGAGCGAGCGCGAACAGGAGGCGGCGGAGGCGGCGGAGTGACGCCGCCGGCTGTTCCTCCTATGTACTCTTGATGCGCAACGCCGAATCGATCCTCCACGAAACTTTCGGCTTCCCTTCCTTCCGTGGCGTCCAGGCTGACGTGATCGGTCGGGTCATGGCCGGACGGCATACGCTCGCGGTCATGCCGACCGGATCGGGCAAGTCGCTTTGCTATCAGGTGCCGGCACTGGCGCGCGAGGCCACGGCCTTGGTCATCTCGCCCCTGATCGCCCTGATGCACGACCAGATCCGCGCCGCCGAGGCGTTCGGGATCCGCGCCGCTTCGCTGACCTCGGCCGACGGCAATCGCGGCGAGACGATGGATCGGTTCAGGCAAAATGGGCTCGACCTGCTCTACGTCGCGCCCGAACGGGTGAATACGGAGTCGTTCCGCAGCCTGATCGCCGGCCGTTCGCTGGCCTTGATCGCAATCGACGAGGCCCATTGCGTTTCCGAATGGGGCCATGATTTCCGGCCCGATTACCGGCTGCTGCTCCCTCTGCTCGAGGCTTTTCCGGACGTGCCGCGGCTCGCGCTCACCGCGACCGCGGACCGGCGCACGCGCGCCGACATCCTCGTCCAGCTCGGCATTCCCGAAGACGGACTGATCGTCGCCGGCTTCGACCGGCCGAACATCCGTTACCATGTCCGGCCGCGCGACGGCCTGCCGGCGCAATTGAAGGCGCTGCTCGCCGACCAGCCTGGCGCGGGGATCGTCTATGCGCCGAGCCGCGACAAGACCGAGCGGCTCGCCGAGCAACTGGCCGCCGGCGGGCGCCCGGCTCTGCCCTATCATGCCGGGCTCGAGCCGCAGATCCGCAGCCGCAATCAGGCCGCCTTCGTCCGGTCCGAGGACATGGTGATGGCGGCGACGATCGCCTTCGGCATGGGCATCGACAAGCCCGACGTCCGATTCGTCGCCCACGCCGCCATCCCCAAGTCGATCGAGGCATATTATCAGGAGACCGGCCGCGCCGGCCGCGACGGCGAGCCGGCCGAGGCCTGGCTGTTCTGGGGCGCCGAGGATTTCGCCCGCGCCCGCCGGCGGATCGAGACCGAGATCGAGCCCGAGCGCCGCCCCGGCGAGCGCGAGCGGCTGAACGCGCTCGCCACCCTGGTCGAGACCGCCGGCTGCCGCCGCGCCATCCTGCTCCGCCATTTCGGCGAGGACCCGCCCGAGCAATGCGGCAATTGCGACAATTGCCTCATTCCGCCCGGCGCGGTCGATGCGACCACCACCGCGCAGAAACTGCTCTCGGCCGCCTTCCGCACCGAGATGCGCTTCGGCCTCGGTCACCTCACCGACGTGCTCGCCGGGCGCGAGACCGACAAGGTGCTCAACTTCCGCCACCAGAGTCTCAGCGTGTTCGGCATTGCCGACGAGGAGGAGCTGGCGCTGATCAAGCCGGTCGCGCGCGCCCTGCTCGCGCGCGATGCGCTCCGCGCCGACGATTATGGCGGCCTCTCCTTCGGGCCGTCGGCAAAGCCGATCCTCAAGGGCGAGGCCAGGGTCGAGGTGGTGCTGCCGCCGAAGCGGACCCGCAAGTCGCGCAGTCGAGCGCCGCGCGACTATGCGCACGATCCGCTGTTCGAGGCGCTGCGCGCGCGCCGGCGCGAGATCGCCGCGGCGGCCGGCCTGCCGCCTTATGTGATCTTCCACGACAGCACCCTGCGCGAGATGGCCGCGGCGAAGCCGGCGAGTCTCGCGGCGATGGCGGAGTTGTCCGGCGTCGGCGCGGCCAAGCTCGAACGCTACGGCGCCGCCTTCCTCGAGGTGCTCCGGGCGGAGGTGGAGCCGCAGTCATGAAGCTGGTGGCGGCCGCGGCCTTGCTGCTCCTCTGCGCCTGCGCACCGGCGCGCGAAGCGGTCGACCTCTCGGTCTATCCGGAGGCGACCGGCATGCCGGCCGACGTCCAGGCGTTCATGATCCGCCATCAGGGCTGCCTGCATTGGATGGGCGAGCCGGGCGAGCATCCGGCGCGAATCCGCGAGATCAACCGCATGGTCGGGCGACTCTGCCCGGGGATAGACGCGCGCGCCCGGCAATTGCGCGCGCGCTATGCGGCCGACCCGGTGATCGTCGCGCGGCTCGCGCCTTTCGAGCCGCTCGAGCAATGACGCGGCTGATCCCGCTCGACGACCGCATATGGGTCGCCGGCCAGATATGGCCGGCCGACATCGGCGCGATCGCGGATGCCGGCGTCGCTTTGATCGTCGACAATCGCCCGGACGGCGAGGAGCTCGGCCAGCCCGACGCCGCCGAGATCGAGCGGGCCGCGGCGGCCGAGGGCATCGCCTTTCGCCATATTCCTTTCCAGGGGCTGCCGCATCCGGCGGCCGTACAGGCGGTCGCAGACGCGCTTTACGGCGCGAATGGCAATGTCCTGCTCTTCTGCCGGTCGGGCACGCGCTCGACCTGGGCCTGGGCGATGGCGCGCGCGAAAGGCGGCGAGGATGTCGGGACGCTGATCGCACGCGCGGCCGCGGCCGGCTACGACCTCGGCAGCCTGCCGCTCTATCTCGATTGACCGGCGAGGATCGCGCGGGCCGCGTCGAGATCCTCCTCGTCGACCATCAGCCGGATCGGGATCGCGCCGGTGCCCCAGTTCATCTCCTGGTCGAACAGGACGCACATCACGCCTTCCGCTTCCAGGCGGGCGCGGGCCATGCCGGCCTCGATGCTGTTGCTGTAATGCTCGGCCTCGACCAGCGCCATGACGTCACCAGGGAAAGACGTCGCCGGCGGCCAGCTCCATCGCCGTCGGCTTGCGGCCGAGCACCTTGTTGCGGTGGGGAAAGCGGCCGAACTTCTCGATCACCTCATAATGCTTGCGCGCATAAGGCATCATCCGGTCGTCGCCCAAGGCGGTGAACAGCAGCAGCGACTGGCGCTGGTCCTTCAATTCCTCGCTGTGCTGGAACGGCATGTAGAGGAAGGCGCGCCGCTCCGGCGCCATCCCGTCGTCATAGCCATGCTCGACCGCCGCCTTGGCGATGGCCAGCGCCATATGATCGGTGGCGAACTGGTCGGCATGATCCCGGAACATGTTGCGCGGGAACTGGTCGAACAGGATCACCGCGGCGAGCGCGGTGTCGGGATCCCTGGTGAAATCGGCGATCGGCCGCCGCGCCTGGCGCGCCCATTCGATCGCGAAGCGCTCGCGGACCTCCTCGTCGAAGGCGTCCGACGCCTTCCACCAATCGTCATAATCGTGCGAGAACCAGAAGCGCAGGACCTCCTGCGCCCAGCCGTTCGCCTTCCTCACGCCGCAGTGCCGCCGACCGTGAGGCCCTCGATCAGCATGGTCGGCTGGCCGACCCCGGCCGGGACCGACTGGCCGCCCTTGCCGCAGACGCCGATGCCGGGATCGAGCGCCATGTCGTTGCCGATCGCCGCGACCTTGGTGAGCACGGTCGGGCCGTCGCCGATCAGGGTCGCGCCCTTGATCGGCGCGCCGAGCTTTCCGTTCTCGATGCGATAGGCCTCGGTGCAAGAGAAGACGAACTTGCCCGACGTGATGTCGACCTGGCCGCCGCCGAAGCTCTTGGCATAGATGCCGTTCCTGGCGCGGGCGAGAATCTCGCCGGGATCGTCATTGCCGCCGAGCATGAAGGTATTGGTCATGCGCGGCATCGGCGCATGGGCGAAGCTCTCGCGCCGGCCATTGCCGGTCGGCTCGACGCCCATCAGCCGGGCGTTCATCCGGTCCTGGATATAGCCTTTGAGGATGCCGTCCTCGATCAGCACGTTGGTCCGGGTCGGCGTGCCCTCGTCGTCGATCGTCAGCGAGCCGCGCCTTTGGTCCATCGCGCCGTCGTCGATGACGGTGACGCCCGGCGCCGCCACCCGCTCGCCGACCCGGCCGGAAAAGGCCGAGGTGCCCTTGCGGTTGAAGTCGCCCTCGAGGCCGTGGCCGACCGCCTCGTGCAGCAGCACGCCCGGCCAGCCGGGGCCGAGCACGACCGTCATCTCGCCGGCCGGGGCGGCGACCGATTCGAGATTGACCAAAGCCTGGGCCAAGGCGACGTCGATCGCGCCTTGCCAGGTCTCCGGCTCGAACAGGCTGTCATAGAGATAGCGGCCGCCGAGCCCGTGATAGCCGGTCTCGCGCCGGCCGTTCTGCTCGGCGACGATCTGGACGTTCAGCCGCACCAGCGGCCGGATGTCGTGGGCGACGAAGCCGTCGGCCCGGACGATCTCGATCACGCTCCACGACGCGGCGAGCATCACCGAGACCTGGGCGACGCGGGGATCGCGGGCGCGGGCAGCCGCGTCGATCTGCTGGCAGAGCGCGACCTTCTTCGCGAACGGGATCAGGCTCAGCGGATCGCTGTCCGTATACAGCTTGGAGTTGGTGCGCAGCGGTGGCGCGGCCGGTGCGCCCTTGGCCGGATCGAGCACCGCCATCGTTTCGGCGGCGCGGCGGATCGCCGCCTCGCTGATGTCGTTGGCCTGGGCGAAGGCAGTGGTCTCGCCGGAGACGCCGCGCAGGCCGAAGCCGGCCTGGGTGTTGAAATCGGCGGTCTTCAGCCGGCCGTCGTCGAAGCCGAAGCTCTCCGACGCGGTATATTGGAGATAGAGCTCGCCGTCGTCGCAGCTCTTGAGGGCGTCGGCGGTGAGCCGCAGCGCCGCCTCGGGCGAGAGCGCGTCGCGGTACAGGAATTTGCGGGGATCGGACATCATCGGCCCGATATAGGGACGGCGCGGACCAATGTCGAAGCCGTCAATCGCCCTGCTCGAATTCGACGCGGAGCTGGACGTAGAAAGGTGCGTCCGGCGTGGCTTCGGTATCGCTGCGGCGCGAGGCGTCGACCAGCAGCAGCTCGACTTGGGTCTGGCTATATTCGGCGCCCAGCAGCGCTTCGTGGCGGCGCAGGATCCGCCAGCCTTCGTTCCGGGTCGCGATCTCGGCCTCCTGCACCGGCTCGCGCAGGCAGCTGCGCATCCGCGCCAGCAGCGGCTCGTAAAATTGGGTCGCCTGCGCCTGGTCGAAGAAGCGCCAGCGGCAGTCGATGTCGCGATTGTCGTGGATGCTGCTGATCTCGCATTCGGCGGGTCCGTCGAGGTCGCCGCTCCGGGTTCCGGCGCTCACGCTCAGCGCGCCCGATCCGACTCCGAACCGCAGGTCGGCGAAATTGCGCCGGTCCGCATTGGTCAAAGCGCGAAGCGTCCGGCAGCCGGCCTGCTGCGCGATCGCCTGGCCCGGAATCAGCAACAGCAGCAGCCCGGCCAGGAGCGAGGCGCCGCGCCGCGTCATGCGTCGGCCGGGCCGCCCTTGAGGATGAACCTCTTGTCGCAATAGCCGCAGTCGACATAGCCCTTCTCGTCGATCTGCAGATAGACGCGCGGGTGGCCGAGCGCCGGCGAGATCTGGGTCGCGCCGTCGCAGACGACGCGGGCGCTGTCGACCAGGGCGATTTCGGGCGTGAAGCGGTCCGGCTCGGGCATGGCCGGGCTCTAGCAACCGGCTCGCCGCCAGACAATCGGACAATAAAGAGTGCGCCGCGCCGCCTTCGTCTCATGCGCGCAACGGTCTGCCCCCTCCGGGAGTCCGCGGGGATTTTTCCAGCTCCGAAATGGGATTAACCATTTTTGCGGGCCGCGTTGTTGTGCGGCCGAGCGGCGGGGAGTGCGTATGTCGGCCAGCGAAGCCGCTGTGATGAGTCCTCCGGCGGACGAGTCCGGGGACCGCAGCGCGATTGGAGCGCAGGATCTGGCGCAGGGCCTGATGCTGGTCCGCGCGAGCACGATCAACGTGGTCCGGCTGCAGCTCGCGATGGAGCGGCGCGACCGGCGCACCGCCCTTCAGACCCTCGACGAATTGACCCAGCTCGATCGGCGGATCAGCGCGCTGCTCGACGACCTCCCGGTCGAGCCGGCCGCCTGGCCCGACGCCCGGCGGCTCGAGCATCAGCATCGCGCGCTGGCGGCCGAGAAACTGGCGCTGGCGGCCGGAACGAGCGGTCCCGACATCAAGGCGATCTCCGGCCAATGGATCGAGCCGCCGCCGCCCGCGCCCGAACCGGTCGGCCCGCCTGCGGCCGATGCGGCTT